>JAPPAB010000004.1 GCA_026705765.1 Gemmatimonadota bacterium | reverse complement strand
CCGTTTACAAATACCACTTTAAGTTGGGCAATCGCATTGTCCACACGGGCATCACGAGAGATATTGACCGCCGCGAGGCCGAGCATCAGCGAAAACCTGGTTGGGGTAGGGGCCACATTGTACAGGTCGGTTTTCGCACCACGCAAGAAGCCGCACTACATTGGGAAGCGGAACAACGGCGACTTGGCAAGCCAACAGGGCCATAATGACCAGGGGAGATATACGCCATGGCTGAAAAGCTCTGGGGTGGGCGATTTGCGGGATCGACTGAAAAACTAATGGAAAAATTCAATGCATCCATTGGTTTTGATCGGCGTCTGTACAAAATGGATATTGAAGGCAGCCGAGCGCACGCACGCGCATTGGGCCGAATGGGTGTATTGACAAAACAGGAACTGGAACAGGTCCTCAAAGGTCTAAATCGTGTGGAGCGTGAACTCGACGCAGGCACCTTGCCATTGACGGATGATCTGGAAGACATACACACCGCAGTGGAAAAGCGCTTGACGGAACTGGTCGGCGATGCCGGCGCAAAAATTCACACGGGACGCAGCCGCAACGATCAAATCGCCCTGGACGAACGCCTGTTCTTGCGCGAAACAATCGCCAACACCCTCGTGCAGATCGAGCAGTTAATGGGCGTGGTATTGGACGTTGCCGAAGAACACCTCGATATCCTGATGCCGGGATACACGCACGTCCAACAGGCACAACCGATCCGGTTCTCGCATTATGCCATGGCCCTGTTCTGGATGTTGGCACGCGACCGCTCGCGCTTTGGAGACTGCTGGAAACGCGCCAATGCCATGCCCCTCGGATCGGGCGCACTGGCGGGAAGTGCGTATCCGGTTGACCGAGAATTTTTGCGCGAGGAACTGGGATTTGATCGCATCACTGAAAACAGCATTGATGCAGTCAGTGACCGCGATTACTTCCTGGAGTATTTATCGGCATCATCCATATTGATGGCACACTTGAGCCGATTCTGCGAAGATCTGATCATCTGGTCGTCTTCTGAATTTGGATTTGTCGAACTGGACGACGCCTTCAGCACCGGATCGAGCATGATGCCGCAAAAGAAGAACCCCGATTCACTGGAACTGATACGCGGCAAAACCGGGCGCGTGTACGGCAACCTGATGTCTCTGCTCACCGCGATGAAAGGCGTGTCGCTGGCTTATGCCAAAGACATGCAAGAAGACAAAGAACCCGTCTTTGACACCGCAGAAACCGTGCACATGTCTCTATCGGTCTTTGCGGGTGTATGGCAAACCATAAAAATCAAAGGCGAGCGGATGGCCGATGCAATAGATGGCACCATCTTAGCCACCGACCTGGCCGATTATCTCGTGCGAAAAGGCGTACCTTTTCGCAGGTGTCACCGCATCGTTGGCGAACTGGTAAAAACCGCTCTGGCGCGCGGACAAAAATTGGAGGAATTGGACCTGCCGACATTGCGCGCCGCATCTGAAGTATTCGACACCGATGTGCAAGCCGTATTGTCCGCAGAAGCCAGTACAGCACAGCGCAATCTCGATGGCGGAACAGGACGCGATTCTGTTTTGAGACAGATCGAAGCAGGGCGGCGTTTGCTGACCGATGGAGAGGCGTCTGGATGAAGCGTTTTCACGAGCGGGATGTGCGGCGTTTTTACGACTTGCTTCAACACAAATCAGATTTGGGTCTCACGCAACTCAATGTACTGGATGGCGAAAATCTGATCGGCGTGGGACTATTTGACAACGAAGACGATTTTGTCGCCGAGTGTTCGCGCTACAATACACTGGGCCTTCTCAAAGCTGGCGTGAACCCCCGGTCATCACACCTTTTAGATGACTACAGCGGTCTGCTAAATCGCATTCGCACGCTATTTAGCGACGTGGTATCCAAAGAGGATATTGCGTGTGTAACAGGTGTTGTCATAACGGAACCCGGCCAAATAACCGAAGCCGCACAGGCATATCAAAACGATGTATCCGTGTTGGGAGATGGCGCGCTACTTTTTCCTATGGACAGAGAAATTCCCATCGAAAATGGGCGACCAAATCGCACGGCCAGACAAATTGCAGAATGGTTTTTGGGAGAGGCGACATTGTCCAGAATCGACCTGACCAGCATGGTTTCCGTGCCCGGGACATCAGACCCTGAAGGCACCTGGTTTCATCCCCGCGTGCAATTTCGCAAGTACCGCCCGTATATTTTAGATGGCATTTCCGAGGCAGTCTGTGGTGAATGAGGAGAATTTCATGATTAAAAAATCGGTTTCATTGATTACTGCGATAAGCTTTGTTCTCTTTTCGGTTTGTCCTGTTCGTGCAGCCGAAAGCGAAAAGGAAACGCAATACGACCGCGGAATTCACGAATTGGGAGATGAGGGCTGGGAGATTGCCGACGTACGGCGCGTATCGGGCACGCGCATCGTGTTAAGTCCCCGGGTGGGTTCTCAAATCGATTTGGAAGAAAGCAACCGCTACGCTTTATTTCAGGGCGCAACCATTTATACTCAAAAAATAGACCTTCCGATCTTGCATATGGGCGTAGCGGGATTTCAATTTGCCGAGTTTATAAAGCGAGACAACGGCAAACTCGCCATTAAAATTCAATATCGCTCAGGTCCTCGCATAGAAACGCAACTGATGAATGTGCAAAGTGAAAATGATCTGCGCCGCTTGAGAGAATACATCGAACATTTCGATGAAATTGTAAAAGGCGAATACACACTGACAGACTCCTCCAAAATAGACGAAACCTATCCACAATATACCGAAGATGACATTTCTTTTGAAGAACGCAGGGTGCGTTTTCGGGTACAAACACGCTTTCCCGGAATGGTCACCCTGAAGAATGGACAACAGATCAAAGGCGAATTTTTACCCGCCTATGAAGATAATAACATTTTGATCGAGACGGATTTGCGCGTTCAAAAAGTCACTGTAGATGAAATTCACAAAGTACACTTCTTTGGGGAACGCGGCTCAGTTGCGATGGAACGGGCAATTATACAGGGAATTGGAGGAGCCGCAATGGGGGCATTGACCGGGGCACTTGCCGCCTGGCAGGCCAATGCCGATGTCAAAGAGACGACAATCTGGGCCGCTGCAATTTTTGGCATCTTTGGTTTTGTAAGCGGACTGGTGACAGGTGCCAGAGCCACGCAAAGCGGCAAAACCTTCACACTGGGTCCTGTTGATGGCGGTAAGCGGAGATAGCGCAATGACAATTTTGCCCTATAAGGACAAAACCCCTCAAATCGACCCGTCGGCTTATATTGCGCCCGGTGCTGTTGTAATTGGCGATGTGGTAATCAGTGCTCGCACAAGCATCTGGTTCAATGCCGTAATTCGGGGCGATGTTGAACCCATTGTAATCGGTGAAGGCTCAAATATCCAGGACGGCACTGTCGTGCATACCGACCCGGGTTATCCCTGTAATGTCGGCAAAAATGTAACCGTGGGACACAATGCGATCTTGCACGGTTGTCGAATAGAACAGGGCGTAACCATCGGAATGGGAGCAACTGTATTGACCGGCTCAACAGTGGGTAAATCCGCGCTGGTGGCTGCCCACGCGCTGGTATTAGAGGGAGCAGAGGTCGAGCCACGCACACTTGTTGCCGGGGTGCCCGCCAAACCGCGTCGCACATTATCAGATGACGAAATCGCGCGCTTTTTGAACAATACCAGAAGATATCAGAAACGGCGTCTGCTTTATATGGGACAAAACAAATGAGGCGTTTTATGAAACGATGGCTTTTGTGTTTTGCGCTGCTGGCATTGTACACGGGATGTGGTTCATCCAATCCCGTGACACCCGAACCCGAACCATCTGCTGGAAAGACCTATGACCACGTCACCTCGGATGAGGCCGATGCCTATATCGCCGACATCCACCGGGCGTTTACATCTATTGACGTCTTTTTTTGGGAATACAGCGGCGTAACCACCGAGATCACGAACAGCTTGATCCCACTCTACTGGTCGCGGCAATTTGTAAACACCATGATCGCGAGGATTCACGCCATTCAATCCACCTTGTACGACATACGTCCCGCAAATCCGTATCTGCTCAGATTGCACACCGAGGAATTTGAAGCCGCTTTCGCAGATTATCTCGATGGGGCCACTTTCCTTTCGCAAAATCTCGATTTTATGACCCCTGAAGTTTTAGATGGCCTGAACAGGCGCATGGGAGCGGGCAATGTACACATCATCCGCCTGCAGATCTTTCTGCGCAACCTGACCAGCCTACCACTAAATTTCGGCGGCAATCCCCCCGGAGATGGGCAGACTTTTGGCGGAGAATAAACGAACACACAACAAAAAGACAATAAAGGCATAACATGAGCAATACCACGTATTTTAGATTTTTAGCACTATTAATCCTGCTGTGCTCTGTGGGGCAGGCGGATGCCCTCTCGCAGTTTGCATTATTGACTGCCAATCGGTGTGTAAACTGTCACATCACCGCGCAGGGTGGGGCGCAGCGAGACGAATTGGGACAGTACTCAATGGACGGCGTGGGATTGCTCGCACCCAATTACGCCTTACCGGGCAAAACCGCTTATGCCGATGGCCTGATCCTGATGGGCGCAGATCTCCGCGGACAAATGGCGCGATCACATACATCGCCAGAAGCCGAGCGCAAAGTATTCCCCATGCAAGTCGCGCTATACAGTGTTGTCCGTCCCTCAAATGCCCTGAAAATCGAAGGCTCTTATAATTTTGGTCCCGAAAAATACGCGGGACAGCGCGCGTGGACAGCATCGGCAATATATCAACCCAATTACAACTGGCCCGCATTGCGCGTCGGACATTTTCAGCCCACCATCGGCATGCGGTATGACGATCACACAATGCTCGTGCGCCAAACGCCCGACGTTGCCGGAGCCACATCGCTAATCGCGCCCAATTACGCAGAATACGGTGCAGAAGTACACTATTACAAAAAATTGTGGCTATCCCTAACCGCAGGCATTTATTCTGCTCGCGCACTCTCTGAAAACACCGTACAAGACGCCTCCTTGATCGAAAACCGCGACAAACCCTCATTCCTGGGGCGTATAGTACTATGGCCCAGATTGGTCGAACAAAGAATAAACTTTTATCTGGGAGGATCGTGGCTCAAAAACGGCGACTTTTTGATGACAAATCTCTTTGCGGGCGTCGGATCGCAGGACAAGATCGCCCTCATGGCCGAATATGTCCTATCCGATAAGGAAGGTGTGCAAGAAGCAAAAACCGCTTCACTTGATATCACGCTTCAAGCAATACCCGGACTGCTTTTGTTCGCGCGGGGGGAAACCGGCGAAATAACGCATATCCGCCCCTCAGCGCGCGCTGTCGATCTGATAACACGACAGGCCGTATTGGGCCTGCAAATATTTTTAACACCGCAAATTGAATTGCGCCCCGAGTATCGCATCCTCGACACAGAAACCTTTCGCTCATCGCGCTACGCATTACAATTGCATGTGTTTTATTAACACCTGTGTGGAGAACCCATGTGGAAAACCATCAGCATAATCGCATTTATACTCGCAATAGGTATAGGTGCAAAGTGGATCATAGACGGAACGCAGATCTTTACGAAGAACAAGCAGCAAGTGGTCGTAGTAGATGAAATGTTTGGCACTGAAAGCGTCGAGTGGAAAGAGGGATTCTGGTTGGGATTGGACATAGCGGGACCAACAGCGGGCGTGTTGATCGCAGTGGGTATTTTGGGTTTGTACAAAAGCAGAAAATGAAGCACTTCAAATCTTTAGTCGAGCGTCAGGAATCGGGATAACCGCCATCCCTCTCCTGACGCTCTTTTTTTATGCCACAACTTTAATATCAAACATCACCGTATGACCCTCTATATCAACTGCATCACCATCCACCGCATCTGTGCGAACCAACGTCGTACAAAGCGTCTCACCCATGATATAATCTCGAAACTGATCAAAAGCGGGTGCCAGAGAATTGCCATTATCCATATATGTCACCGCAATCCGATCTGAAACATCCAGCCCCTTCTCCTTTCGGATATTTTGAATCACATGGACGATCTCGCGCGCCAGACCTTCGCGTACTAAATTTTCATCTCTGTACAAATCCAGCGCCACTGTAATATCGCCTTCATTTGCCACAGGCATATCTTCTTTCTCTTCGCGCTGGATCAAAATATCATCCACCGTGAGTTCTAAGGACTCCGCACCATCCAGATCCAATGACAGAGTGTGACCATCGCGTAGAGATTGGATTTCTTCAAAGCCGAGACCCGCAATTCTTCCCGCAGCCACCTTCATATTTTTACCCAGACGCGGACCCAACGCTCGGAAATTGGCTTTTGCAGAAAGCGTCACCACGGCCTCTTCATCGTCGCGAATATCCACCTCTTTTACATTTAACTCATCCGCAACAATATCCTGTAATGCTCTGAGATCTTCGCGCACATCCTCCTGCATAGACACCAGAATCGCCGTACGCAACGGGTGTCGGGTCCTCGCATTGGCCTGACTGCGCAAGAACCTGCCCAACCCAACCGCTGTTCGCGTACGCGCCATCTGCTGTTCCAATCTCTCATCCAGATCGGCCTCAATCACATCGGGATAATCGCACAAATGCACGGACTCCGGCATATCGCTCGCACGCAAATTTCGGTAGATCGTCTCCGTGATAAACGGCGCGAAAGGCGCCAGTGCTTTAACCAGCGTCAAAAGCACATGATAGAGCGTCGCATAAGCAGACAATTTATCGCTATCATTATCGCTCTTCCAGAAACGCCGTCGGCTGCGCCGGATATACCAATTGGTCATATCGTCGATAAATGTTGCAAATCGCGTGGCCGCTGTCTGCAAATGACAGCGGTCCAGACCCTGGCGAATATCGCGCACCAGATGATTTAAACGCGCGCGAATCCAGCGGTCAAGCGGATGATCTGACCGATCCGACGTGGGCTGCCAGTTATCAACCCTCGCATAAGTCACCAGAAAACTATACGCATTCCACAAAGGCAGCAGCACACTGCGCATCGTCTTTTGAACCCCCTGTTCCGAAAACGCGAGATCTTCCCCGCGCACCACAGGAGAAGACAACATATTGAGACGCAGCGCATCCGCACCATACGTATTCATAATATGCATCGGATCGGGATAATTCTTCAAACGCTTGGACATTTTGCGCCCATCTTCGGCGAGAATCATACCATTGACCACGACATTCTCGAACGGCGGACGGTCAAAAAGGGCAGCACCGAGCACCACGAGCGTATAAAACCAACCGCGCGTCTGATCCAATCCCTCAGCGATAAAATCCGCGGGAAAATGCGCATCCAACCAATCCTTATTTTCAAACGGATAATGGCGTTGTGCATAAGGCATCGAACCGCTCTCAAACCAGCAATCGAGCACTTCGGGCACGCGGGTCAATGGCCCCGTTTCACCCTCAATAATAACCGGATCCATAAAATGCTTATGGATATCGTCAAACTTGCCACCCGTGCGTTCCTCCAGTTCGCCGATAGAGCCAACACACACAGTCTCACCCGTCTCTTCATTGCGCCACAGGGGAAGCGGGCAACCCCAATAGCGATTGCGGGAAATCGCCCAATCCCGCGCATTTTCCAGCCAATTGCCAAAACGTCCCGCTTTGATATGTTCGGGCACCCAGTGGATCTGCGCATTCGCACGGAGCATCTTCTCTTTAATCTTCTCAATATTGACAAACCACGTCGAAATCGCCCTGTAAATAAGGGGCGACTCACACCGCCAGCAATGGGGGTAACTATGGTGATGTGTAGAGCGGTGTACGAGCTTCCCCTCTTCTTTTAAGCGATTCACAATATCGCCATCACAGTCCTTGACAAAACGCCCTTCATAATCACCCACCTCAGATGTAAAACGGCATTCGGCATCAATCGGACAAACAGACGGAACGCCGTGAACGCGACCGGCTTCGGCATCGTCTTCGCCAAATCCGGGTGCCGTGTGGACAATACCCGTCCCTTCTTCAGTCGTCACAAACTCAGCTGTGATAATGCGGAACGCCCCCTCCGCGCGCAAATCTTCAAAATAGGGAAAAAGCGGTTCGTATTGCAGACCCAGAAGGTCCTTCCCCTTTACCGTCCTGACAATCTCGGGTCTGCCCGAAGGATAATAGGTATCCACGCGCGCTTCAGCGAGAACGTACGTCACATCCTCATCTTTGACATACACGTAATCTATATCTTCGTGCACAGTCATTGCCAGATTTGACGGCAGTGTCCAGGGCGTTGTCGTCCACGCCAGCAGATATGTATCCGGTTCATCTTTGAGCTTGAACGCAACGGTAATAGCCGGATCCTGCACGGACTCATAACCCTGATTGGCTTCAAAATTGGACAAAGGTGTTGCATCCCGGGGACAATAAGGCAAAATTTTGTGCCCCTCATAGATCAAGCCCTTATCCCAAAGCTGTTTGAACACCCACCAGATAGACTCCATGTAATCGCGGTCCATCGTGCGGTACCCATTTTCAAAATCAACCCAGCGCCCGATTCGCTTGACAAATTGTCGCCACTCGGCAGTATATCGCAAAACAATACCCCGACAGGCCTCATTGTATTCCGCAATCCCGTACTCTTCAATCTCGCTTTTGCTATTCAGGCCCAACTCCTGGCTGAGCTCGTATTCTACGGGCAAGCCGTGGCAGTCCCATCCAAAGACGCGATCTACGTATTTGCCATTCATAGTTTGATAGCGCGGAATCACATCTTTAATCGTCCCTGCCAGCAAATGTCCGTAATGCGGCAGACCCGTCGCAAAAGGCGGCCCATCGTAAAAAACGTATTCATCGTTATTTCTTCTGATCTCGAGCGATTTTTCAAATGCTCTGATCTCATCCCAAAAAGCGAGCACCTTTTCTTCCTCTTTGGGAAAATTCACATTTGTATCCACTTTCTCAAACATTAAAAACTCCTGTCAGAATCAGGATGGGCAGGATGGAAGGATGAACAGGATACCCCCAACCCCACCACCCATCAGGTTAAATGCCGCCCCAAACTATTGCACAAAAAAACCGCCACGGCAAACGCCCCTGGCGGTGTGTCATACAAAAAGTATATCGCTTAAGACAAACAACACCCCACAAGCGTCTCCGCGGCATATATACGTATAACCCCAATGGCACTGCCCGGTGTCAGACAACCTGTCACCTGGGCAGGACCCTTTCTCAGTTGCGGGGATTTTTGACGGATTGTGTTCATATTCTCATCCTTTTTCCTATCAGCGCAGTTAAAAATAGAGGTTTTGACATTTTGTGTCAAGCATTCATCTACAAATCGGCAACTTCCTCTGAAACCCGTAGTCGCCTGCCCCTATCATCCTCCGATCTTGTAATTGCCCACGCGACCCAACTCCATACACCCAACGCGCCCAAAGCGACAAGCGGATACACTGATCCCGGCAACCGCCCAATATTGAAAACCCTGTAAGAAATAGTCCCCGCCAGTGCAATCAACCCCGAAGTCATCCCCTTTGACGCGCGATAACCAAACGCATCAATCACTTCTTTTGCCCGGTACCTCGCATCGAACGAAAGCGGAATATAGAGCAACTCTTTCGCCGCCCGAAACACCGAATAATCCAGCGTCTTAAACACCAGATAAGCCAATGCACCAGTAGTCAGAGTCGGATATGCCAACAACACCCCACACGTTATCAGATGAACCACCGGAATACCGAGATGTGCGGTTCGCAACGACACAAAATGCAGCAACAGGGGTGCAACGCCAAACTGAAACACAAATGCACATGCATTCAACAACGCATAAAAATGCCCAAAATACGCGGTGCGTTCATCCTGCACTGGAAGAGCCGTCTCCACCAGCCCACTGAACCGCAAATCCAGCACCGCCGACACCATCTGCGTCACAAAAATCAATCCCGCGAGATAGCGCAAAGTCGGAATATCCCGAAACAAACCCAATGCCAGCTTGCCCCGCTTTTCCGGCTCCTGAACTGGCACACCCCCCACACCATAAGCCCACCACGCCAGAACGGCTGCTGGCAGCAGCGATAACCCTGCAAAAATCAACAGATGTTCACTGCCTATCACCTTTGCCGTTTGTCCTACAATCAACCCCCCACAAATCGCACCCACCGACGCAATACCACAGATCGGACCATTGTACTTTCGCCCCTGATCATCGCGCAAGACGCTATTGATAAACGACCAGTACTGTTCAATAATCAACACAATATACGCTTCGCGCAGCACATATAACACCCCGACCGCCGGATGAAAACCAAATAAAATCCCCCCGTAACACGCCAGAATACCCCCACCCGAAAGCACCGACGTCAAAAACAAAGTCTGCCGAGACCCAAACCGCGACAACAACACCCCATATCCCCAAACCATGCCAAACGTACCCAGAGGCGCCAGCGTCATGACAAAAGGCAAATTGTGCGCCCCATACGCCCCAATAAACAACGACGTGGATACACTCCTCACAAACTCATAGCCACACAACAAAAAACTCGCTGCAAATCCAACCATCAATGCACCGGCTACAGGTCGCCTATCTCCTGACATTATTTTTCTCCGCAAACTTTATCTCAATACCACTTCCACCCTAAATCATAAACCAGACCGAGCGTTAAATCCCACCGATTGGCAATGCCATCAACAGGCGTATTGCGAATTTCATTGACGCGATACAAAAAATTGTTCTGCTGTACAGACAAACTCAACGCGCCAATCAATGGAAAAGTGAGCGAATTATAATTCTCCAAAGACACCACATGCCGATCTGTAAACCCCGTAAAACTGCGCAATCGCGAGCGAAAATTTCCGCTACCCAATGATCGCCGATAGTTCAACCCCACTACCAACCCCATATCAGTTGCGTCAACCGCCAGATCGCGCTGTGCGCGGGCACCTAACCTAACGGTAAAGGTCCGACCAAAACGCCGCTGCACCCCCATGCTACCGCGCAAAAGTTTGGGACGTTGTCCATCTATCCGGTTCAACGCGGTGCTGTATCCCGCCAAAACAAAAGGATCAACCACAGATTGCGTGCGATAGCGATATATCAAATCTGTCTCAAGTTGGTCTTTTGATCGCGTTAAATCATCAAACGTCGTTCCATCTTGCCCAATCGCCAGACTCTGTTCAAGCGTAAGCACTTGTTTGCCTATATCTCTTACAACCATCAAATTCATCGTCGTATGCCATGCCAGGCTGGTCTTACCGCTGAGAAATGACACGCGCTCTTTCTGTTCGCGATATGCAAGTGTTGTACCATCGATATAGTTGCGATTAAACGCGCCCTTGACAGTCCAATTCATGTGCCAAATCCCATTTGATCTCAGAGTGACAAACTCGCGAGGAACCAGCACAGTCTGCGTATCTCGCAGTGCATAAACGACCATTTGGCGGAGCGGCATACCCGTAAACACAACATCTGTTCCCTTGCGAAATTCGCCATACCCATCGCCGCCATTCGCCAAAAACTCGACAACCGCAACGCGATACAATTCGTTCTTTTGAATGGGACGCCCATTAATTGTATTTTTTTCCAAACCGGAAAAAATCAAACGCATTTCTTCTCGTGGCGCATTCTGGCTACGTCGGGCAATACTCAAAAGTTGCGCCCCCGTCAGTCTCATCTTCACCAGACGGTCATCAAAAGGAATCAAATGATCAATATGACCTACTTTGAGCACGCGATTTGAAGGCACAAGTCCCAATCCCCCCCGATTGATAATGCCCACCTCGCCATCCAAATATCGCCGCATCACCCCTGCGACAACACGCCCTTGATCCCGATATGTCTTCCCCACAATCCGCCCTATCCTCTGATTCGCGACCTGTTCGTATCTTTGCCTGAGATCGTTGACCAATTGCTCTGTCTCACGATCACGCGCCACAGAGCGATCTACTGGTATCTGCTCCGCCACAACATCCACCACCTTCATATTGCCTCCCGAATCTCGCGAAAGATGGAGCACAACGCGACCAACAGACATCCCATTACTCGGCGTGACAACCAGCGTCAGACCATTCACCAGACGGATCAGACCCGGCACCTGTAAACCGCGATCCAGATCGCTAAATCCACCAGCGACAACCAGATCTACCCCCTCAACTCCGCGGGCAAGATTCAAAGCACTCGTTTCATCCATATGCGCCAATACAATAACGCACTGCACCTTTTTTTCGCGCAACACCACCGCCAATGAATCCACAACTTTGACGGGATTGCCAACTCTCAGACCCGACAGATGGCCTGGATCAATTTTTTGTGCGACCTCTGGACCCAAAACGCCAATAATCCCCACCTGAACATCGCCAGCCTTCACCATAGTATAACCCGGCACAGGAGGCTTCCCACCATCTCTTCGCACGAGATTCGCCGCCAGCATCGGAAAATCGATTTCTTTTTGTCGCGCTTCCAAAACATCCCATCCCAAAGACAAATCGTGATTCCCCACCGCCATAGCCGCATAATTCGCGCGATTCATCGCCGCGCACATCGTTGCGCCCGCATCAAACCGCGACATCGCATTGGGTCCCAGAGCATCCCCCGCATCCAGAACAATCGCCGGTTCAGAAGCCTGCAATTTGCGAATCAACCCCACGCGCGCAGCCATGCCACCGCGATCTCCTCGCCGCGTCAGTTGCCCGGACACATCATTGCTGTGAATCACAGCAAGCCGTATATCTTCTGCACCCAAAGAAGAAGCAAAGAAAAAACAAGCGAGGATACAATAAATACCCCGCTGCTGCACAAAGCTCATTGGTTTTTGCAAATTCGTTTCCTATTCTTTTTTTTCATTACCATCCGATTGTGTAGCCACACTCATTGGCACGGCACTTCGCACGTGCAAATCCCGCTGAGGGAATGGAATCGCGATATCCCGCTCTCGAAATACCTGGACAATTGCAAAATTCAAATCACTAATCACAAAATACTGACGAGTCGGATCCACAATCCACACCAGCAAATCAAAATTCAGCGAACTATCGCCAAATGTCAGAAACTGTATCTGCGGTTCGGGATCGGACAAAACCTCTGGATGCGCCCGCCCCACCTCCAACAACGTCTCCGCGACCAGTTCCACATCGGAACCGTAGGACACCCCCACAGACACGTGAATACGCACTTTTGACTCTTGAAAGCTCCAGTTTGTGACATTGTCAGATAAAAAATGTGAATTGGGCACAATAATCGTCACCCTGTCCAGGGTTTCGACCTTTGTGCTATATGCATTAACTGCCTGTACAGTGCCTTGTACGCCGCCCACCTCGACAAAATCTCCCTCCTGCACGGGGCGCTCAAACAACATAATGAGTCCGCTGATAAAATTGTGGGTAATATTTTGCAACCCCAGACCAATCCCCACCAACAAAACAGCACTGACCGCAGCCAATGCCGTCAAATCAATTCCGGTATGTTGTATGGCGATAAATGCGCCGATGCACATGATGATAATGTGCAATAGACGACAGATAGCAGACTGCGAACCTTTATTCAGATGTACCTGTTCAAACACATTGCGTCGCAACATGCGCTGCAACAACCGCGAGATCCCATATGCAACGAGGACAATCAGCACAGACGTCAGCAAAATAGCAGGCGTTACTTCCACCTCGCCAAAAGATACGAGTTGTTTCTCAAATACCGCGCGTAACTCGTCCCAGGTCTTCATGCCTGATCCTCCCGAATCAATACAATAAGATCATCCGATTCACTTAGAATATATAGCTCATCATGTGTCGGATTGAGTACAACCCCGCCGTTTTGGCGAATACCCAGCGCGATTTCACCCCGACATGCCGACATCTCTTTTAGCTCTCCAAAATTCACATTTTTACCTGCTATGCCGTAATCTGAAACCCGGCGAAAGAAAATCTCTGCACCACCAGCGGCAAACAACTCTTCATAAACAACATTGATCTCCCGACGCAACGCAACCTGTGCCAGCACATGGCTTGCGATCATGGGCGTAACCAGAACCTCGGTATCGCAATCTTCAAACAACACCACATTTTCGGAATCCATCAAATCGACCAGAATTTCTGGTTTATGCGTGCCCTCATCCAGCACATTCCTCAGCACCAGATGTCCCACAATCGTCCGCGCATCCGACTCTTCCTGTGTCTCTACCCAGTCACTGCCCAGAATCACCACATTGTCATACCCACCAGGCTCCATTTCTCTTAAATCTGATAGAGAAGTGGGATCGCCTTCGCGATGGGTAACAACCACGCGGCGCGGGTCAATACCTTTTTGCGCCACTTCAGCTTCTCTTTGTGCCGAGGGTATAAGAGACAAAACCGCGATCTCAAATTGTTCGCGCATTTGCCTGCCGAATTCTTTAAGCAAAACCGCAGCTTTGTGATTCCATCCCAAAATTAAGATGCGTCGTTTGTCTTTTTCCCTCACATGGGGCACCTCTTGAAATTTACGCGATACGCGTTTTATCTGATAATTTCTCAGAGGTTCACAATCCTCGTACTCCTGCGCCAAAAAGACCAGACGGTCTTCTGATTCCACAATCAGATCCTCGGGCGGATTGAGCAAGGGGCAAAATGTCTCACCTTGAGGACGCACCACGCCCAGCAAAATCGCTTTGGGATACGCACCTGAAAGAGCGCCAAAACGAAAACCTGTAAACTCCTCGCACATCCGCACATAGACCTCATTGCCAACCCCGTGCGACAAGATATCGTGGAACACCTGTGACAATCCCGGATGACGCACATTTTGCGCCATACATCGCGTAATAAAAAGATCACTCGCCAAAATCTCTAGAATGCCTCTATAGGCCCTTTTAGCCATAACCACTTTGTCGGAATCAAAAATTTCTGTCACCAGCAGGGGAAGAACTTCTATCCCATCTTCTTTTTCCCGCTGATTCGATATCGACAACAGTGTTTTTATGATACGCGTATCCGATTCATCCGCGCTGCCATAAGCAAAATCAGCACCGGGCAAAATAATGGCACCCGCATTTTGAAAATCCACGCGCTCCAAATGTTCTATCCGCAGGGGTATCCCCGACCGAAATGTAATCTTCTTAGGATTCCACAAAGAACCCAGTGCTCTCCGCAATTCCATTGTGCGCTCCAAACTCACGTCTTCGGAAAGAATCACCACATGTAACCCCCGCGCACCGAGTAGTTGCAAAAACCGGCGCACGCGACCTTCAGCGCGCATCAACTCGCTGACAATTTCAGACGTGCGATTGGTCCATCCCAAAATCAAAATGTGATTGCGACGCACAATAGGCGTAAGCCCGCGCTCAAAATCGCGAATCGTCTGATTGAGCCACTGCGTCATAATCGCGATCAACGACCCCATAAAAAGCACGTATCCAAGCACTGTCACCACCGTTGAAATCACGCGGCGGGCAAGCCCTTCGTCATCTCCCAAATAACCCGGATCGGTCAAACGCAAAAATGCCCACCAGATAGCTGATTCGCGATCATCAAAAGGCGCGTCCGTTTCTTGCACCAGCAACCCCCCACCAACGGCGACAATGCCAATTAAGGTCGCGATAAATAGCAATCGAGAATGTGCACCGCGCAACAGCGATTGTTCAACGCGAAATTTCAGGTAATTTTTTACTCGCGCAAACGGGTCAGTAGTTCGCGATCGTAGTTTGAAAAAAAAATTTTTCAATACAAGCCACCTTATCAATCATAAGCACTGGATGAGAAAAAATAATCTTCAATAAGTCTCTCTGTCAAGCATTTGTACACAAAAGCCCTGAGCGTCATCCAACGCCCAGGGCTTTAATTTATTAGCGGTTAGTCTCAGCCAACCATTCAATATGTAACCTGATGTCTATCTCTCGTAATCAACCGATACCCCAGATACACCAGTAAAATGGGGATTGCCACCTTCAACGCAAAAATCAAAATACTAAAAATCGTTCCAATGAGCACCATCAGCAAGCAAAATGCAACAAACCCACCGACGGCCAGCAGGGCGATGCCAAATAATTTTGCCAACATAATTATTTCTCCTGCTCAGATCCACTATTCTGGTCTGCGCTTTGTTTTATCTTCTCCTTCAACACCTGCATCTCGGCTTCGACGCGCTGCTTTCGCTCCAATTGATCAAACTCTTCTTCCAACTGCGCATCATCTACCATCTCCGCATAGACCTCAGCAGTCGCTTCCTCCCGCGCCACATCCCGAACAAACCGATCATAAGCTTCTACACGCGCATCTTGCCGCACCTCCTGCACCACCTGTCTGCGAATCGCCAGCGTACTCTGTCGCGCACGGGCAGACGCCAACTTCGCCTTCAGCTCTGCGAGCCGTTGCTTCAGCGTCGCCGTCACCTCTTCGGCTTCCTCGCGTGCTTTTTGCAGGGTATTGACCGCTTCATCAACCGCTACCTTCTGAACCAGTGCCTTGCGCGCCAGTTCTTCCTCACCGACAGCCATAGCATCTTCTGCCTTGCGTGCCCAAAAAGCCGAATCCTCCTGCTTCTGTACAATCCGACGCGCCAGCAACTTCTCATTTGCCATCGCCTGTGCCACAGCAACCACCGCATCGTCCAGCGCATCCTCCATATCTCGAACCATCTGCCGCACCATCTTCTTTGGATCCTCTATCTTATTCAGAACATCGTCAACCTCAGCGCGGACCACATTGCTTATTCTTGAAAAAGTACCCATGGTATGTCTCCTTTTAATTTTTGGTTATCGATCAAACGCACATCTACCTGTCTGCAATATCCGTGCCAAAACATTCTTTAGTTATATCTTATTGTTTTTTATACAAATAAAATTTTTAAGACATAAAAAAACCACCTGACATTGGTAAAAGAAACCAATCCAGATGGTTAAATACACCGCTGAACGCTTGTTTTCTCGCCTTTCACTTATAGAATAAAAAAAGGCTGCGATCATTTGACCGCAGCCTTTGGTGTATCTGGTGGGAGA
>JAPPAB010000003.1 GCA_026705765.1 Gemmatimonadota bacterium | reverse complement strand
ACGCAAGTTCGCGGCAATCAAAGTGTGACGAGTGCCAACACGGAGGTGGCTTATGAGGCGCTTGGAAAATACGGTATTGATCTGGTAGCCGAAGCACGCGCGGGCAAATTAGATCCCGTAATTGGGCGAGATGAGGAAATCCGTCGTGTGATTCGCATTTTGTCGCGCAAGACAAAAAATAATCCCGTACTGATCGGTGAACCCGGTGTGGGGAAGACCGCGATTATCGAGGGTCTGGCGCAGCGGATTGTGCGAGGCGACGTGCCCGAGTGGCTCAAAGATCGGTCGGTTTTTTCACTGGATATGGGCGCGTTGATGGCCGGTGCGAAATATCGGGGCGAATTTGAAGAGCGTTTGAAAGCTGTTTTGAATGAGATTAAACAGAGCGACGGTCACATTTTGTTATTTATTGACGAGGTTCACACGATTGTGGGCGCGGGTAAGACGGAGGGATCTACGGACGCGGGGAATATGCTCAAACCAATGCTGGCGCGGGGTGAATTGCACTGTATTGGTGCGACAACGCTCGACGAACATCGCCAGTATCTCGAAAAAGACGCTGCTCTGGAGCGACGCTTCCAACCCGTGATGGTGGATGCGCCATCTGTTGAGGACTCTATTTCGATTCTACGGGGTTTGCGCGAGCGATTTGAGATTCACCACGGGGTGGGGATTCAGGATAATGCGCTGGTCAATGCCGTGGTGTTGTCAGATCGATATATTTCAGATCGTTTTTTGCCGGATAAGGCGATTGATCTGGTGGATGAGGCGTGTGCAATGGTGCGGACAGAAATCGACTCCATGCCTTCGGAACTGGATGCTGTGACCCGTCGCGTGATGCAGTTCGAGATTGAGGAAGCCGCACTGAAGAAGGAAAAGGACAAGTCGAGTCGGGAGCGGTTGCAGACACTTCAGAAAGAGTTGGCCGATTTGAGAGATCAGGCAGATGCGATGCGCGTGCAGTGGGAGAATGAAAAACAGGAACTGGATGGGGTGCGGACTTTGCGAGAGGAGATTGAGCAGACAAAACGCGAGATTGAAGAGGCAGAGCGGCAGTACAATCTCAACCGCGCCGCAGAGTTGAAACACGGCACATTGCCCGATTTGGAACGGCAACTCAAAATTGCCGAAGATTCCCAAACGGTGGATAATCGATTGTTGCGCGAGGAAGTGACTGAAGAGGAAATCGCCGAGATTGCATCGCGGTGGACGGGTATTCCGGTGATGCGATTGGTAGAAGGGGAGCGCGAGAAGCTGCTGCGATTGGACGATATTTTGCACGAGCGCGTCGTCGGACAGGACGAGGCGGTCTCCCTGGTGGCAGATGCGGTGATTCGGGCGCGTGCGGGGATCAAGGATCCGCGCCGTCCCATCGGGTCGTTCATTTTTTTGGGTCCATCCGGCGTTGGCAAGACCGAACTCGCACGCACGCTATCAGAAGCACTTTTTGATAGCGAGGACAGTATGATTCGCATCGATATGAGCGAGTATATGGAAAAGCACGCGGTGTCGCGGTTGATCGGTGCGCCCCCAGGTTATATCGGTTACGATGAAGGCGGGCAATTGACGGAAGCTGTGCGCCGCAAACCGTATTCGGTAATTTTGTTCGACGAGATTGAAAAGGCTCACAGCGATGTTTTCAATATTTTGCTTCAGTTGCTCGATGACGGCCGCCTGACAGATGCACAGGGGCATGTCGTGGATTTTAAGAATACGGTGGTAATTATGACATCAAATATCGGTTCGCCGTATTTGCTCGAGGGTGTGACCGACGATGGAGAAATCCGCGAATCTGCACGCGATGTGGTAATGGCGGAATTGAGACAGCAGTTCAGACCCGAATTTCTCAATCGCATAGATGATGTTGTGCTGTTTAAGCCGCTGTTGTTGTCGGAAATTACCAGAATTGTGGATCTGCTCATTGTGGATTTGCGTAACCGATTGTCCGACAGACAGATTGGTCTTACCCTTTCAGAGGACGCGAAGGGGTTTATCGCCCGTAAAGGGTTTGATCCAGTATTTGGCGCGCGGCCTCTCAAACGATTCTTACAGCACGAATTGGAGACTCGCATTGGGCGCGCGTTGATCAGTGGCGATATCTCGGACGGTGCGCAGATTGAGGTCGATGTGGCAGACGGTGACCTGGTGATTAAAGACATGGGAGAGGAGAAGTGAGAACCCTTTGCGTTCGTTGTAGGCTACTAAATGATAAAAAGCCCGGATAGCATCTTCAGGAACTTATCCGGGCTTTTGTTTTTTGCATCACCTTTTTCTTCTTTACTCATGTTAGTCTCCGCTGTATCATTTGTTTCATCCTGTAATATCCCTAAATCCTGTACATCCCAATTCAGATATTTGAGGAGGTATTCATGTCAGAAAGGGTAAAAGTGGCCGCATTGGGGCTGGCACACGATCACGTGTGGTCAAATTTGCGGGCGCTCAAAGCACTGGATAATGCCGTGCTGGTGGCTGGTGCAGATGGCAATGCAGAGCTGAGAGAACAATTCGTCGAGGCAACGGGTTGTGAACTGGTATATGATGATTTTGAAGCGGTGCTGGATAATGAAGAGCCCGATGCGGTGTTTGTGTTTACTCCGACAGCACATCACGCCGATGTGGTGGAATTGTGCGCGCCGCGCGGGATTCATGTGATGGTTGAAAAACCGATGGCAGCGACCTTAGAGCAAGCAGATCGCATGTTGACAGCTGCGCGAAAGGCGGGGACGGTGTTGATGGTCAATTGGCCGACGGCGTGGAATCGCGGCATCCGCACGGCTTATCGCCTGGTGCAAGAAGGCGCGATCGGACAGGTGTGGCAACTGCTGTGGCGCGGTGGGCATTGCGGGCCGGATGAGTTGGGGTGTTCCGAACATTTTTGCGACTTTCTATTTGATAGCCATCTCAATGGCGCGGGTGCTTTTAACGATTACGGGGGATATGGCGCGAGTTTGTGCGTGTTGTTTTTGGGGCGGCCAAATCGCGTGGTGGGCATGGCGGGGCGGCTGTTGAAAACGCATTTGCCTGTGGATGATAATGGGATGATGATTTTGCGCTATCCAAATGCGATGTGCCGGCTGGAGATGACATGGACAGAAGCTGTGCCGAACAAGCCACCGCACGATTTGATGTTACACGGAACAGAGGGAACGATTATTGCGGGCAACGATGTTGTTTTGTACACCCGCGGCAGTAAAGATGGCAAAATAATTGCACCAGATGCATTGCCCGAAGGGGAAAATAATGCCTCCGAACATTTTATTCATTGTATTCAATCTGGCGCATCGCCCGGTTTTGTGACTTGTGCGGATTTGTCGCGCAATGCACAGGAAATTATGGAGGCGGGGCTTATTTCTGCGACCAATGGGATTGCCATGTCATTGCCCATTGAAGATCATTTGTTCAGGGAGTAGGGGATGCGGTGGTTTATTCTCGTCGTATTTTTTATTGCTTTTGCCGCTCAAAGTGGGGCGCAAGAAGGTGCGATTAATCGGGACAGTCTCGCAGTTTTGCTGGCTGAAGTCCCGGTTGATACACTGGCCGCAAAATTAGGCGAATCCCTGTTTTTACCCCCAGAGGGTAAGGCGCGTATTTTGCGCGATGCTTATGGCGTACCTCATATTTATGGGCGCACAGATGAGGATGTCGCGTTTGGTTTTGGCTATGCACAGGCAGAAGATCATCTCCTGCAGATGTTAAAGAATTTTCGCCAGGCCAGAGGGCGTTTGGCCGAGGTCGAAGGCGCTTCGGCCTTAAAATTAGATGAAATGGCTTTGCGATGGCGCATTCACAGTGTTGCTGGGGAGCGGTATGGGGATATTTCTGAGGAGACGCGGCAATATATCGCAGCTTTTGTTGGGGGTATCAACCACTATATTGAAATTCATCGGCAGGTATTGCCGCAGTGGGTGCAGGATGTGCGGGCGGTAGATGTAGTAGCTCTTGCGCGGTGGATTTTGTTCTTGTTTGCCGAGCAGACCGGTGAATCTGAATTGGCTCAGGTGGGATTGACGACAGCGGTTCCCAAATTGCCAGGATCCAATCTGTGGGTTGTGGGACCATCTCGATCTGACAGCGACGCACCGGTGCTGGCGATGGATGTGCAATTGCCATACACAACACCTTTTCAGCTTTGCGAAGCGCATCTGGTCAGCAATGCGGGTTTGAATGTAATGGGGGCAACATTTTTTGGTCTGCCGGTTATTTTTGCCGGTCACAATGATCACATTGCCTGGTCAATGACCGCCAATGATATTGATGTTTTTGATTTGTACGAAGAGCGTCTGGATCCCATCAATCCCAGACGCTATTTTTATGGGGATGAGAAAAGGCGCGTGGTGTCGCGGCGCGTGAAAATCCATAGCGGGGAGGGGATGCGGGAAGTTGAACGCGAGTTTCTCTATACCGATCACGGTCCCGTTTATAAGACGATTGGCAATTGGGCTTATGCTGCGCGTACGAGTGTGGCTGATCGCGTGGATGCAATGGGGCAGTTATTGGCGATGAATCGCGCGGTGTCACTGGGCGCGTTTCAGCAGGCGCTTTCGCGTTTAGAGTTGCTGGTTTTTAATGTGATATACGGCGATGTGATGGGCGAGATTTTTTATGTGTTTAATGGCAACTGCCCCGTGCGATCAGAGGATTTCGATTGGCGCGCACCCGTGCCGGGCTGGTTGCCTGAGACAGAGTGGAGGGGGACGGTCGCATTTTCTCAATTGCCGCAAGTGCATAATCCCGCTTCTGGATCTTTGCAGAATTGCAATGTCTCGCCAGATGTGGTTGCGATTGATAGCGGTCTTAAAAGGGACGATTTTCCACCGTTTTTGGGGTGGGGAACACCCAATCATCGCGCACAGAGGATTGTGAGCTTTTTGCTCACGCATCAAAATATTGCTGTTGGCGATATGCAGGCTTTGCTTCGAGATGATTATCTCGTTGACGCAGAAGAATATAAAGGGTTGATTTATCGTGCTTATAATAGCGCCTGGCCCTTGCTATACGATCCCAACTGGAAGATTGGCAAGGCTGTTCAAATTCTCAGATCCTGGGATAATCGGGCGAGTTTAGAGAGTGTTGGCACGCTTTTGTTTTCGATTTGGAAGATGCGATTCGATCCGTTACTCGCACAGGCTCCTCAAAAACGCGATATGATTGTTCGGGAGAAGGTCGCATTGGAGGCGTTACAGCAGGCAGTCGCATATATGATCGCGACTTATGGACGATTGGATGTGCCCTGGGGGCAGGTGCATTACTTGAAGCGAGGAAATCGCACTTTTCCGATGAGCGGTGCGCCTTCTGGCACAGAGGCTTTGCATCAGACACTGACGCGAATAGAAGCAGATGGGACGATGCTTATCGAAGGCGGATCGGCTTTTGGGATGGTGGTTTCGCTGGTGCAGCCGGTGCAGTCGTGGAGTGCGCTGGCTTATGGTAATAGCGAAGATCCCGAGTCTCCCCATTATGACGATCAGGCCGCTCTACAACATCGCAATACATTTAAGAAGACGGTTTTTACAACTGGCGATTTGCAATCTGTTCTGACAGGTCTTACAACAGTTCCTTACGATCCCGAAGAAGCCGAGCGTCAATCGCTGAAGGCTCTATGGCATAAGCAGTTACAAACAGGTGGAGTCGCACCCGATTCTACGAATGCTGAGCCAGAATCCCCACAAGACGATTAAAAATCTCCCGTATTCGGGGAGTTTGTTTTTGGACATTTATCAGGAGGTATTCATGCGTTTTTGGGTATTATTTTGGGGGCTAATGACAATTGCTATTCCCGATCATACATATGCGCAGGGTACGGTGCAGCAGGTGGTGGGTGATCTCGTCTATGTGGAAGGACTTTCGGCTGACCTGGATGGCAAATTGCGGGTTGCAGGCGACGACGGTGCGGTTTTGCAGGTAATTAAGGTATTGCCCAATGTAGCGGTTGCGCGCGTGGTTGAGGAGAATGGTTTGCCAGTGAAAACTGGCGATCGGATTCAGACCGATGATGGCACGCTTGCAGGATCGCCGCGCAGGGTGGTGCAGGCGACGCGGGTTGCAGCGGCACCGCGCATTGACGGGCGGTTGGACGACGCGGTTTGGCAACAAGCTCAGGCCGCAGAGGGCTTTGTGCAGCGCGATCCGAAATACTGGATGCCGGTTACTGAGCGGACGGTTGTGAAAATTATTTATGACAATAAAAAAATTTATTTTGGTTTTGAATGTTATGACAAAAATCCCGGCCTCATTGTTACCAATAATATGCGCCGAGATTCTCAGCTTTCGGGCGATGACAATATCCAGTTGTTGCTCGATCCGTTTAATGACAACCAGAATGGGGTTTTCTTTTTTGTAAATGCGCTCGGCGCTCGGGCAGATATGCTTTTGTCAAATGAAGGGCGAACGACGAATGAAGATTGGGATTGTATCTGGGAGGCGCGGTGTGTGCGTCATGAGAGGGGCTGGACTGCCGAAATAGCGATTCCCTTTAATCAACTCCGTTTCAATCCGTCTGATGAGATGGAATGGGGGATTAACATGGGGCGTTATATCGGGCACAAGAACGAAGAGACAGCGTTTATTGTCGGGCGGCACACGCCGTCGCCCCGGCGGCGATATCAGATGACAGATATGGGTGTCTTGCGCGGATTAAAGGCTGTTGAGAGGAAGCGGCTCTTTCAGGTCAAACCATATGTGTTGCCGGGGACTTCGCGCAATTTTGCAGGCGATGAGGGTGAGAATCGCACGTTTGAAGCGGGTGCAGATGTGCGCTATGGCGTGACGCCTAATCTCGCTCTGGATGTGTCGTATAATACGGATTTTGCCCAGGTCGAAGCCGATCAAGAGCAGGTGAATTTGACTCAATTTTCTCAGTTTTTTCCCGAAAAGCGCGAGTTTTTTCTGGAGGGGGCACAGTTGTTTGATTTTGGCGAGGCCGCGTCAACTCGTGGGGGCGATGTGCGCCCGCCAACGCTGCTGTTTTACAGCAGGAGAATCGGTCTGGATGGGGGGCAGCCCGTGCCGATTCTCGCAGGTGGCAAACTGGCTGGCAAAGCCGGGCGTACCAGTATTGGCGCGTTAAATGTTCTGACAGATTCTGAGATGCTGGACACGCAGACGCTGCCGCGGAGAAATTTTTCCGTCCTGCGGATGAAACGCGATGTGCTCGCGCGGTCCAATGTGGGATTTATCTGGGTAAATAAACAAAGCGAAGTGTCCGAAGGTGGGTGGGGCGACTACAATCGCGCCGGGGGGCTGGATTTCAGTTTTTCGCCGTCAACCGCGGTCAATGTGCAGGCGTTTTACGCGCGTACCTGGGATAAAGACTCAGAAGAAGTGGATGATGCACGGTATCTTCGCTTATCGTATAACGGTACTAAATACTCGGGTTCGGCAACTGTTCTGGATGTGGAGGACAATTTTGAGCCGGAGGCGGGGTTTGTCAATCGCAGACGTGGTATTCGGGGATTTCGGCGCTATAATGTCAATCTATCCTATTTGCCGCGTCCCAGAGTAGCCAATATTCGCAATTTGAGGTTCACGCCCGATATTCAGGTGATTGAAGACGACGAAGGCGAGGTGCCGTTCCAGCGGTTCAGACTTGACGGTGTGCTCGCACTTCAGACGGCTGATCGCTTTTTGGTGCGTGTGGAGAGGACCCGCGATGTCGTTACGCGGACTTTTAGACCGTCGCGCAAGCGACCCGATGTCGCCATTCCGCCGCGTGAATATACTTTTACATCGTTCAGGCTGGGACCGGATACGGCAAATTATCGCAAATTGCAGTTGGATTTTGATTTTCTGGTCGGAACCTATTATACCGGACACCTGTATCGGGTAACCGCAGAGAATGCCTATCGGCCCAATGGCAGATTGGGTATTGAGCTGATTTACGATGGCAATTGGATTCGCTTGCCACAGGCCAATCTCAATATTCAGGCATTGAGCACGAGGATAATTTATTCGTTTACAACCGATTTCTTTTTCAAAATTTTCGCGCAGTGGAATAGTGACAGCGAATCCATGGGCGCAAACTTTTTGCTCAATTACCGTTTCCGCCCGGGTAGCGATATTTTCTTTGTGTATGATCACGGGTTTGGAACCGATGGCGATCTTCACCAGACCGGCCGCGCCGTCCTGCTCAAGGTGTCGTATTTGATTGGGTTGTGAGACAGGTTCTATCACGGAAATTTAAAATTAACAAAAAGCACCCTAATAAAACACGGGTGCTTTTTTGTTTTTGACCTGGTTGCACTCTCACAGCGCGAGGGCAACGCCTATCCCTACGATGGGGAGGAGCAAGTATTTGAGCAGTCCGCTGCGTTTGCCCTGGATGTTGCTGAGGATAGATGTTTCCAATTTTTCATTTCCTGTTTTGTAATACAGGCATTCCGTACCTGGGGTCGCGGCAATGGCGGTGACACCGGGCCAAACGGGTTTGATGCCACCGAGGGGATAGAGAATGATATTTTCGCGGTGGCGTTTGTAATCGCCCATTTTGACCAGAAGTGCGTATTCTCGGCCAAAAGTAATTTGGTCGGGTTGAACAATCGGGCCGAGTTCGTCCCCGACGACGGTTTGCAAGAGAACCGTATCCGACGCGGTTTTGGCGGTGGGCAACCACAGGCTGACGCGCGGTGAGATGGATAGAAAAGTGGGGGCATCGGAAACTCGGAATGAAATGGGAATGGCCATGTTTTGCGTATCTTTAAGCATATAATGGCCTTTGGGAAGAGTGATGGAAAACTCTTGCCGGCGATTGGCGATATTCTCGTTCAGGATATGTTCGGCAAGAGCGACAAGGCTGTCGTGCATGGCCTGTTCGTGCGAGGAGGTGGCCGGGGGCACGGGTGCTTCTCGCGTGAAGCGCACCTGTTCAAAGCGCAGGGTTTTGGGAGGCAGGTTGCGAATGGCGAGATAGGCCGCATTTACGTTGACATCTAATCGCCCGAGGCGCATGTGCCAATGTTCGGCAAAGCGCGTGAGATCGCCCAGGCGGGACTCGTTTTCCCCTGGAAGGGGATTGGGTTCCTGTTCAATGGGAAAAGGGGAACGCTCACGGGCTTCTCGGAAGAGCGCGTGCGCTTCTGAGAAGCGGCGGTATTTGCCCAGCACAATACCGCGGTACACGTCAATTTGCGACAGCGCACGGAGCAGGCCGCGTTCGCTTTTTCCCATAAGACGCATCGTGCGTTCTAATTCACGCGTCTGGTGGCTATAGTATTTCAGATCTTCGATAAAAGGCGTCAGGCGCGGATCGCTGAGGCGGATAGACACATTGGTTTCAACTGCGGGGACCGTCTCGCCAATGGCCAGGGCAGCGGCGAGGAGTTGCGCGCTTTCGGCGAGGTATTGGTCTGCGATATCCACGAGACCGGGGATGGACAATTCCGTGAGTGGCAGCGGATTGCGGGTAAGCCTAATTTCTATGAGTTTGCCACGCGGGGGCAGAAAGAAGTCTTGTTCGATGAGGTTATAGCCGGGTTTGCTGATTTCGAGGCGGTATTTGCCCACAAAAAGGTCCGACTCATAAGCCACATTGCCGCGTCCGATGTTGATAAACCCGGTGATGGTCGTGTCTTGATCTGCAAATCGAAGGTGGATTTCTGCGCCTAAGGCCGCGAGTTGATCGGACCGGATCTCCAGATGCGCTTTCTGACGTATGAGCGCGATATGCACCGTATCTGCCAGAACAGTTGTCGTAAATGTGCGCATCCAGGGCTGGTAGCCATGTGCAAATGCCTGAATTTTATCGCCAATGTCCAGTAGCTTTTCTGTGACAAATGGCGTATAACCCGCTTCCTGCCCATTGATGAAGACCTGGGCACCTGTGGGTTCTGAGCGAATGTGGATTTTCGTCTTGAGAAGCATCCTCGGCGCAGGCTCTGTTTCTTGAGCCGAGATATGGAGCGGTGTGGTCAGCAGGATGCAAAATAAGATGAATCTCAGGGTGTTCATGGGGAGGTGTCCTGTTTTTTGCTGAGCAGCGCGCTGCTGTGCTTTTCTTCGAGTTGACGCGCTTGCACATAGTTGCCCTGACTTTTGGCAATGCGATGAAATTCTTTCCAGTAGCGTTCTGGCGCAATGCGATAGGCCATTTCCGCGGCCTGGTATGCTCTCGTCCCCACATTTTGCAGGTCGGAGTTGAAATAGGCAATCGCCAGGGTGATCAGGGCTTCGCCGCGGTCTTGCCATCCAAAGGATGTCACGGGATAAATGGTTGAAATCGCCTCTCGATACGCGCCTTCTTTGAGCTTTACGCTCGCCAAACTGAGCGAAAGCCCGCCATAGGTATCGCACACTCTCGGTTCGTATTGGTTGTACGCGTATGCGTATTTGGCATATTCAACGGCTCTGGGCAAGTCGTCACGGTACGCGGTGAAGGCCATGTCGAGATAGAGGGCGGCGCGAGAGGTGTCGGATCTCGCATAGACCAGAGCGCGTTGCATGGCGTGGATTGCGCGGTTGGCGTCTTCTTCTTTGCTGTGACGCAATCCCTTGAGGCGGTAGATGGCACAGCGCATGTTATAGCCGCCGTCAAAGCGCGCGGCAGCGAGCACTTGATTGAACCAGTCGGGGTTATCGCCCAAAACACCGCGAGAAGATGCGGCGGCAATTTTGGGGATGTAAAAATCGGGTTCTATCCCTTCAAAATTGGCCTGACCGGCGGTCTCGATCAGGTTCAGGCTATTTTCGATATAGACGCTTAAATAAGCCTGAAGAGTGTCACTCATGGTGCTGCGTTGCGGCGCAGCATAGATAATTTCCTTTTGCGTTCTGCCGAGAATCGCCATCCAAATGTTGCGCAGACCACCCCCTGCGAGATGCCATATTCGGTGCAGGGAGTCAATTGTTGCGGGTTGAAAGCGCGTGGGTATCCAGGTACTGTCTCGCAATACTGGCGGGGGCAAATCCAGCGGCAGGGGTTGGCGGTTGTTTTCGCGCTCGAGCACGAAGTTGGCACGCGCCATCGCGTATTTGACGGTGAGACGTCCCAATTCGTAGCGAATATCGGGGGCTTGCTCGCGGTCGAGTGCCGTGCGGTAGGCATCGGCACTTTTTCTGAGCAGGTCCAATCGGTTGGGCGCGTCCTGCCCCGTGTCGTAGGCACGCTCGCCTGCTGTGCCCAGCCAGATATAATAGGCGCTGGTAAAGATGAGGGCCTGGTTGCACGCGCGCTCAAAATGTGCGACTGCTTCGAGGTATCGCCCGCTCTCATAAGCACTGCGGCCCTGCTCGAAAGCCTGATAGGCGAGGGTGTCGTCCTTTTCCCGGGCAAGGGCAAGGGATGGCAAAATCAAAAAAGCGAGGGTAAGAGTTATTTTTTTCATAGGCGGTCTCACAGGTTGCTCAACGCGCGGTTGAGGAAGTGAATGCCCCGGCGCGCTTCGGTTTCTATATGAAGGGTTTTATCCATACCCGAACGTGCGAAAATCTGAATGTCGTCGAGTTGCCCCAGTCGAAAGATGAGGATAAATGCAACGCCGTCGGCAAATTGTATTTTGGCTTTGTCTGGAGCCAATGTGAGTTGGGCATTTTCATATATTCTGTTTTGCGGCGTTTTCAGTCGAGAGAGTGCGCGCTGGATACGGGTCAGGCGCACGAGTTCTACCGAGAGACCTGCCGATGTGTGAAAGTTGGAAAATCCAATGCGTCCTGCGGGCCGATAGCCTTTGAGGTCGGCGGATTCCGCTTGTTGCTCGGGCTGATCTTTGCTTGCGCTTGCGCCCGTTGATGGCAATGTGGTAGGGGCATGCGCTGGCATACTCATAGTGGCGCGCGCGACCTGGACTTCTGGCCGCGAACCAAAAAATGACGATGGGTTTGCTCCTCTGTCCAGGTCAGGTGCCGAGACGCGAGGCGGTGTTTTCAATCCACTGAGCGATGGTCTGTCGAGTTGGCGCGGAATATCGGGTAGTGATGCGAGTGCCAATTTCGGTTTGTCTGGCAGCGCGATTTGGGGGCGGGGCGCTGGCTCTGGGGCAGTGGATACTTCGGCTTTCACTTCTGGCTTTGTCGCACTAACTTCCTCGCGTGTGCTTTTGCTCATATCAAAGATGCCCTGCGCGCTTACGAGCATTTCCTCAAAATTTGTGACAATGGCTTTGAATGCCCGCCCCCCCTGGGGTGGGCTGAGTGCCAGGAGCAAGACAATGCCGAGTGCAAACGCACCGGCCAATGCGGGTAAAAAATGTTGCTGTGTGCGTTCAATAGGGGTATAAGATAAACGGATGGACTGCGACCGGGGAACTGACGCATGGTCAGGGACAAGGGCGATGGCGATTTCTATTTCATGCCGACGATTGGGAAAGTGCGCCCAGAGTTTGGAAAGCCCCAGATGGTTCTGTTTGGCTGCAAGCACGCCTGCTTCGTGGAGGATATGGCCCTTGTAAAAGCGGTTGATGATTTCGCGTGAGGGCAATTTGAAATGGCTCGATGGCGAAATCTGCCCTATGCACTCCTCAAAGCTGTCGGTTTTCGATGGCGGGACATACCCCAGGTCCCTCACCTGTTTAAACAGGTGTTCGATAGCCCGATGATAGTCGCTCGTAAAGTCTTCGGACGAGGGATAATTACATGCACGACGCGCCTCAGACAAGTTGCGAGCGCGCAGTGTGGCAGATAACACGCCAAAGAGTTTGGGATGATCCCGTCGCATGCTTTCCGCAGCGCTCTGGATCAATTTTTTTTCACGGGGAGACATATTCTATTTTACAATTTTCTTTTTTGACTTTCAAGCCCCCATTGCACAGTCTTAAATCCGCTGTTGTTGAGGGCGTCGTACACGCCAACGGTATAAGTCACTGTTGCATCGCGTTCAAAATAGAGACGCACCAAAATGTCATTGGGCGCAAATCCATGTTGCGCTTGTAGTGCGAGTAAAGCTTTTTTAACGGACAAAAATACAGCGCGTTCAATACCAATCTCGTCGTTGTCTGCGCGGTCTTGAAACACCATGTGTTCTTCGGTGGCGACGCCGCCTTTGTCAAATTGCACATAGGATTTACCGATGATGATCTGCAAAAATCGTTCATCTGTGGGGTGGGGGGCAGACCCTTTTTCATCGGGTGCTTTGATAAAATTGAGTTTTTGTGCGTGAACAAAGCGGTTGTGCAAATTGGCGAGATGGGTTTGCCACACGTTCTGAATGATAAAAAATGTAAGCAGCAAAAACAAGACATCAATAAACCCTTCGCCCGTGTCTAAAAGTGCTGCCAAAGGCCGCCTGTTGCGATGTCTCACGTCAATCTCCTATTCCTTCTCTCTCACCTGTGTCTATCTGATAAAAGTGCTGAACAAGATTGAGCATGCGCGCCCGATATTGCAAACTGCGGGCTTTGGTTTTGCGTATGAGGATCATGGATAGAATGCGTCCGAGAAATCCAATGGCTGTGGTGACGAGGGCAAAGTTGATGTAGTGTGCCATTTTGAGCTGGGTTTGGGCAGGGCCTTCGCCGACTTTCATGGTGTCTTCTAAAATTTTGAAGGCGTCTATCATGCCAACAACCGTGCCCAAAAGGCCCATGGAGAGCGATAGAAGCCCCAACATGCCAAATCCTTCGGATAGGCGATCTTCAATTTCATCGAAGAGAAGATAGATTTTGTCAGTACATCGCTCGACCAATCGGGCCTGATCAGATGCGATTTCTGATTCGACGGATGTGAGAATAGCGTAGAGTTCTGTGTTTTCAGACAGGGCGTAATCGGCGTTGTATTGCCCGCCCCATAGGAGGTTAATGCCCTGCTGCTGAACAACTTGCGCGTCAGAATCGGTGAAGAAGCGGTCAGGTGATAAGTCGTGAGATAAGACCTGGGCATAGCGCACAACCATATAGAAGGGCAAAGCGATCAGGAGCAGGATCAAAACCGTAGAAAGAGGACCGCTGATGTTGGAGATATAGCGTCCGATGGATTCGGCCAAATCACCACCCCGAACGACTGTAGGCACGGCATTGTCGGCTGCAAACGCGATTTGAATGTCCTCAAACTTGTATTCGACCATTTGCGTATTGGGCGCAATGGGACCAGCGGCTGTCTGGTCAAAGTCCATCGCATAGGTCCGGTTGTTGTACTGAAAGCTCAAATCGTCGATCACTGCGCTGTGGCTGGCATTGCGCGTGCGAATGACGAGGCTATCGACGGACAGGTCGGGTATTGCGATCCATTCGCGTTGCGTACCAGCGTGATAGGTCGAATCACGCCCCTGTGTGTGTACGATTACGGCGATGGGTAAAAAGCGATCTACATTCTTGAAACGGATATTCGTGACTGCAATTTTTTGTTCGGGTTTGTCGGGTTGTTGGAATGTGACGGTAAGTGCCTTCCAAAAAGTTCCCCCCTGAAGAACTTGCCCACCTTGTAGCCCGGTGATAGCTCCATCGAGCCAGATTGCCGCTTTTGTGCAGATATAGAGGCCGACAAAGAGGGTCGCGAGATAGAGTGCTACCTGGGCAATGGGACTTTTTTTAAGAATGGGATGATTTAGAATCTGTGCCATGTATTCTCGGTATTTGGACATGCAATAAGGAATCTCCACGTATATTGTATTAGAGACTAATTTGCAAAATTTAAGGCTTTATTCCGAAATTATCCACCAAAACTTTTAATCATACGGGGTGACATTGATTCGCTTCTGACAACTGAAAGAAGCCCCGTCTAAAATCGCTTGCACGATCTCGGACGGGGCCTTTTTATATTTATCATTTCTTTTTATGCGGCGATAATCATATAGCTAAACCATTCGCTGTGGGGATTTTTGATGTGATAGGATATGCCGGGGGGTACGTGAACCACATCGCCTTCTGTGATGTGCTGTTCGCCATCGGATGTGACGAGGATGCCCTTGTTTTCGAGAATCCAGAAGCCGAGTTCTATGTCGTCATAACATCGCGCAATGCTCTGTTGGCCGGGTTGTACAGCTTCGCGGTCGATGAAGGCAATGGATTTTAAGCATCCCGTGTTTTCTTCGCCGACAGGGCCGAGTTGATGCCAGCGAATCGCGCCTGCGCCATCGCTTACGGGTAAAACGTCTTCCCAGTTGCGGATCACACATTCGCCTCCGGGTTCGGTGTCGATATTTTTGCTGAGGACGAGGTGTTCGAGCCATTCGTCATTCATGTCGTTGAACATCTGATGGTAAATATCCGCGGGCAAATACACGGCGTCGCCAGGGCGTACGGAAAAGCGGTCTTCTCCTACGAGGACTTCGCCGCTGCCGCTGATGATATAATACGCCTGTTCGGTTTGCGGGTGTTTGTGGTGGTCGGAGGTTTTGCGCCCTTGAAGTCCGTGTTTGACAATGCCCTGAATATTGTGCAACTGCGGTGAGTCGTCTTCACCGTGTTTGGGTGTCGCATTTCTCTGTCTTAGCCCCGGCCAGCGAATCGCGCTCAGGTGCGCCACTTCGGGTTGCTGGTCTCGCCAGTTTTTGATGTATGCCATGCTTGCCTCCTGATGGTGAAGAAATCCGCAGATGAAAATAATTATCCGCAGATGTACGCAGATAAAAATAGATGAAAACAACAGTTAGTCACAATTTATCATGACTTTCCAGTTGATGCAATTTGGAAGTCATAAGGTAAACGCGAGGAGATCGACAATGCATGATCCCTATTCACTGATTGGCGTGCGTTCATTTATCAATTGCTGTGGTACGCGAACGATTCACGGGGGGACGCTGATGTTGCCGCAGGTGCGCGAAGCGATGATGGCTGCTTCGCATTTTTTTGTCAATATGGACGAACTCATGGCGGGGATGGGTAAGCGTTTATCTATGCTCACGGGAGCGGAGTGGGGGATGGTGGCCTCTGGCGCGGCGGCATGCCTGTGTCACGCAACAGCGGCCTGTGTGACAGGTGGTGATCCCGAGTTGATGTTTCGGTTACCCGATACGAGTGGAATGAAGCGCGAGGTCGTCATGCCCAGAGAAAGTCGTTTTACCTATGATCACGCCATTCGTTCGGTGGGTGTGACAATCGTGGAGGTGGATAATCTCAGAGAAATGGATGCGGTGCTCAATCGGGAACAGGTGGCTATGATCGCCTTGCTGGGGACCTGGGAGGCGGATATGACGCTTGAAGCGATTGTTGACATGGCGCGTCCGAGAGGTATCCCCGTGCTGGTCGATGCGGCGTCGGAGCATCTCCAATCTCCTGAACCATATACCAGTCGCGGGGCGAATTTGGTCGCTTATAGTGGAGGTAAATACCTGCGCGGACCCCAACCTACGGGGTTGTTATTAGGCGATCGCGACCTCGTCGAGGCCGCCTGGGTACACGCTGCACCGCATCACACGCTTGGGCGCGCGATGAAGATAGGGAAAGAGGAGGTTATGGGCATTTTAGCAGCAGTGGAATATCTCCTGGCAAAACGCGACCCCGAGTCGGAATACGAGGGCTGGATTGCCGATCTCGAGACGATTGCCCGGCAGGTAACGCGTGTACCGGGTGTAGAGGCTGAAATTCTCGCGTCTGATCAGTCGGATGTTCCCAGGTTGGAAATCCGTTGGGATGGAGATCGCATTGGTCTGACAGGTCTTGAATTGCGCGAACAACTTTTGTGCGGTGATCCACGCATTATGCTGGATGATCGAGGGGCAACGGATACGTCTATTTTTATTTTGCCGTTTTCGCTACAACCTGGGGAAGCAGATATTGTTGGCATACACATTCGCGATGCATTATCCCACGCGCCCTTGCCCTCAAAAGAAAAGGTGCGAGAACCCGTTGATGTGTCGGGTGCCTGGGAAATTGAAATCGCGCTGGTTAGAGAAACAGCGCGCCATCGCGTGGATATCGAGCAAGTTGCCGGGGTTTTAACAGGCACTCACCAGACGCGCTGGCTAAAAAATTCGTTGAACGGCTCGGTGAATGGGGATAAAATCGCATTTACGAGCCAGCATCGTTTTGAGGGGACCCATCTGTCTTATCGGTTTGTGGGAACGATGTCGGGTGGCGAAATGAGCGGCGAAGTTGAAATGGGCAGTTCGGGACAGTCTGCCCCCGGGCCGTTGAATCAGCGCGAATATGGCACAGCGAGATGGCGGGCAGTGAGGCAATAGGCTTTGTGAGGACTGGGCTATGTGGAAACGGATACAGTTTTTCCAGTTTTTCCCGATTCCATTGCCGCAAAGATGAGTGCCATTGTTTTGTGTACATCTTGCGCTGATGCTTGCGCGAGGGGGCGGTTGTCGCGGATAGCTGAGAGAAATTCGAGATGTATATTGTGCTCGCCAGCGAGGTGAACGGTTTCGGGTATGTGCTGTTCTTTTCCATTGAGCAATAAAGGTCCGCTGGTGCCGTTGAGGTGAATGACGCCTTCATCGCCCATTACGATCCATTCCGTACCGGCACGATGGTGAAATGAGAGGGCGCAGTTGAGGATGGCATTGCTTTCTGTTGTGGCGATGAGGGAGACTTCGTCTTCGATGTCGATATCGGGGTGTGGATCGATATTTTGCACGATTGCCGAGACGGATACGGCTTTTTCATCCATCCACCACAAGAGTACATCGAGCGAGTGAACGCCAATGCCAGGGAGAATGCCGCCCGATAATTTTTGACGCGCAAACCAGCTATTTTCGTCGCCGCCGCGTCCCGATCCAAGCCTGCGGTGGATGACGTGGCGAATTTTTCCCACTGCATTTTCTTCGAGTAGTTTTTTGACCTGGCGAATCGCTGTTGAAAAACGCTGGCTCTGTCCGGACATGAGCAATTTCCCTTTGGCTTCGGCGGTAGCGATCATATCATCGACATCTGCGAGGGTAAGGGCCATGGGCTTTTCGATGAGGGTGTGCAACTCCTTTTCCAGGCAGGCAATGGTATAATCGCGGTGCAGAAAGTTGGGCACGGCAATGATTGCAGCATCGGCTTCTGCGTTTGCAAGCGCATCGTCGAGGTTGTCAAAGGTAGTTGACACACCATATTGGGTTTTTAGATTATTGCGTGCCTCTTCGGACGGATCAACACCGGCGACAATGATGCCGAGTTCTTTCAATGATTTCAAACCGCTGGCATGGCCTAAAGCCATGCGCCCGCAACCGACGAGCAAAATGCGTATAGGTGTTTTCATTGCTTTCTCCGTTTACTGGATAGGTTGATCAGGTGTCTTCGGTTTTGGGGGTGATGCGAAAGCCCAGGCGTTTGTAGAGGCGCACAGCGGGTTCGCGCCAGAGGGCTGTGTTGAGATAGGCATCGGCATACCCGCGGGCAACGAGTTCTTTGAGGGCGCGAAGTGTAAGGGCATAACCGAGTCCATGTCCTCTGTATTTGGGATCGGTACCAACCCAGTGGATGAGGCCAACTGATTTTCCTCCGTAATAGGCTTCCCACGCGCTGGCAGTTGCTACCATATAATCGCCTCTGAGGGCGATAAAAATGCGTTTGTAGTCGCAGCACGGTTCGCGGGTGAATGTGGCGTGAAAATTGTCGATGGTCCAGGGGTTTCCACCTTCTTCACCAAAAGCCTCATTCTTCATGCGAATCCATTCTTCTTCTTCGCCGGGTTGAAGCGCGCGAATTGTGAAGCCTTGGGGGGCTGTGTATTCGGGTAGCGGTTCTCTAAGAGAAAGGCGCATGCGGATGCTACTTGTGCGATTATTCATAAGTCTAAAAATCCAGAAAGACAGTTGCCGGACGATTATTTTCGATGGATTCAATGATGGCACAGCATACGGCGACGGATCGCGCACCATCAACCGCGTCAATCAGTGGTTTTTCGCCACTTTCAATACAGGTCAAAAAGTGGTCGAGTTCCTGGGGGCAGGTATGGTCTTCTGCGCGGATTTCAATTGGGAGTTCAGACCATTCTTCTACATGGGGCATACCGCCGATGAAGAGTTTGTTGTTGTGAATGGAGCCTCTGGTGCCGTGATAGCTGAAGTTGAGGTTGTAGGGAATTTCTGCGCCGCAGGAGACCAGGCATTTGCCCAAGGCGCCAGATTCAAATTTTAAGTTCGCAATAACCGTGTCGTACCAGGGCGCATCGGGAATATTTTTGTTTACGCCATACGCGCTGACCTCAACGATTTCTCCGGCGAGCCAGCGCATGAGGTCCAGAGGATGGCAGGCCCCTCCGATAATGGGCAGTTGGCCTTCTTTTTCCGTGTCCATCCACCAGTCGTGACCGGGCAGTGGCAGGAAGGGTTTGAGATCGTGGATGTAGTCGCCTTCTACAAAACAGGCTTCTCCCAGCGTGCCGTTGTGAATGAGGTGGTAAATGGTTTCAAATACGTTGCTAAATCGCGCGCCGTGGCCAACCATAACTTGTTGCCCGGATCGTTTGGCTGCATCGACGATTTTTTGACAGTCTTCAACTGTAACGGCGAGGGGTTTTTCCACAAAGACGTGCTTGCCCGCGTCGAGCGCGGCGACGGCTTGATCTACGTGTTGTGAGTTGGGCGTGCAGAGATAAATGATGTCGATTTCGGAATCGGATAGGACGTTTTCGTATTGTGTCGAGATTTTATCTGCGCCATATGTCACTTGCAGGTCTTTTGCGATCTGTTCGCTGCGCGGGGTTGTACATATTGTTCGCAAATGTGCATTGGGATGCGCTGAGATGGCTTTGATGTGTTCGCCACCGATATAGCCCGTTCCTATGACGGCAATCGCGTTCATCGGAAGACCTCCTGTAGTTGTCCAACAAGGCGCAAAAATGTAAGATTGAAAATGTAAAATTAAAAATTAAAAATTGGGCGGTATGGTAAACTAATAGGGGTGAGACTATGGTACAAGAAAATCGACCAAATGTGTTGTTCATTTCATTCGATGATTTAAATCACTATGTGGGATTTTTGGATCGCGCTCCAAATGCAGTGACTCCTCATTTTAATCGGTTGGCCGAGCGGTGTACAGTATTTGAACGCGCGTATTGTCAGGCGCCGATTTGCAATCCGTCGCGGGCGAGTTTGATGAGTGGATTGAGGCCATCTACTACGGGTGTTTATAACAATCGACAACCGCTCAGATTTTCGGAAGCGGGAAAAAATTGCGTGACTTTGCCGCAGCACTTTCGGCAAAATGGCTATTTCACTACGGGCAGCGGCAAGGTATATCACGGAAAATTTCCCGATCCCATGTCGTGGGATTCTTATGTGCCGAGTTTGTTCAATCAGTCGCATTCCGGCGCGGGACCCGATCATCATTCCGTAAATGGCATGGTGGGTATGGGCAATCTGGACTGGGGACCGATGGATGTTGCCGATGAAGATATGCAGGATTACAGGGCTGTGAGTTATTGTGTTGAGCAATTGGGGACCAGGCATGACAAACCCTTCTTTTTAACGTGTGGATTTAAGCTGCCGCATCTGATGTGGCATGTGCCGAGGAAATATATAGAGGCTTATGAACTGGATGATCTCCATTTACCCGAGACACTGGCAAATGATCTGGACGATGTTCCCGCAATCGCGCAGCGATGGGCGAATCAAAAACCGCATGCGCGTATCGTAGAAGCAGGGCAATGGAAAGAAGCGATTCGGTGTTATCTGGCGTGCATCAGTTTTGTGGATACGCAAATTGGACGATTGATAGATGCACTGGATGCAAGTGCTTATGCAGAGAATACAGCGATTGTTTTGTGGGCAGATCACGGGTGGCATTTGGGCGAAAAAAGCCACTGGAAAAAGAGTACGTTGTGGGAAGAGGCCACGCGCGTGCCCTTGCTTATTTCGGCTCCGGGTTATTCGCCCGGCACCTGTTCAGAACCCGTGGGATTGATCGATATTTATCCCACGCTGATTGCGTTGTGCGGCTTGTCTGATCGCAGTGGATTGGAAGGCAGAAGTCTGGTGCCACTGATGGAAAATCCCAATCGCAACTGGCCCTTTCCCGCAATCACTACACACGGGCGTGGCAATCATGCCATACGGTCTGAGCGCTGGCGATATATCCTTTATGCAGATGGGTCAGAAGAGCTTTACGATCACAGACATGACGAGATGGAATGGGAAAATCTGGCGCATAGTCCGGGACTGCGCGAGGTCAAAGAACTTCTATCGCAATGGTTGCCCGAGAATAATGCGCCGGATTCTGAGGTCGTTGAATGGCCTGAAGATAATGAGCGCTATCGGGCGAGGATAGAGGCGATGATGGACGAATAGATATTACCATCCATGCACAATATGGCCTGCGTCGGGAAACCAGATGGCATCGACACCTGTAGAGATGCCAACGCCAAGCAAGTAGCCGATCATGAGGCCATACCAGAAGGGCAGGGATTTGCGGTAGAGCGCGACGCCGCCAAAGCGCATGATGAGTGCCTTGGTCGCCCACACAACGAGCAGACTAAAACCATAGCGGCGGGTGGGAAAGGCAATGGCTACGGGATTAAAGGGCCACCACGAAAAGCGCGTGCGTATGTAAGTCAAAAAACCCGCTATCGCAAATCCCCAGAGCCACACACCCAATTTTTCGATGTCGAAGTAGAGTATTGTCGAGCCTTCCACATAAGGGACCAGGCGCACGAGATGGTTCCAGTCGCCCAAATAGAGCGGTCCGTTCATTCCGCCGTCCATGTAGCTGCGATAGAGCGAATCGGTAGCGGTAGTGATGCAGCCCGTGATGTAGGCGATGGGAATAATGGCCCAGACTATGGGGTGCCTCTTGAGGTGGTTGCCCAGCATGCGAAAGTAGTGGGGGACAGACATGGTGGCGGTGAGGCGAATGGGCATACCGGCGAAGCCATTGCGGTTGATCATCCAGATTGTCGTGAGTGTGCCGGGCGACATGTTGGCCGTGCCGCCCATTTGCATCCACACATTGCCTCCCTTATCGGCACCGAGTCCGCCGGTACTTCCGGGGGATAAAAAGGTGAATCCGGTTGCTGCGGCGTATTTGGCAACGCCGAATAGCGCGATGAACATCAAGATGAGTTGCACTATGGTTGCCCACAGTTCCATGCCTGCGGCCAGACACCAGCCCGCGAGGAATATGACCGAAGCCGCGAGGCCGAGCCAGGCGGTTCGATAGGTGACTGGTGTTCCATCATCTGCGGCTCGGTTGCTCATCATCGCACATTCGAGGGTGTTTTTGAGGTGTTTGCGCGATACCCAGAGCGACCAGGCGACGAGAAAAACGAGTGCGCCGTGGGATTCGAAGCTGAGTATTTCTGCCGGTGTCGCTTGCTGTCCCTGTAACCCCACTGTGATGCCTGTTTGGTTCATCAGCCCCTCTTTGATAATATTGAGGACATTGTAAAACCAGAAGCTGAAGAGCAAGTCGAGCGGGCACAAATATGCCAGCCCCATTATCAAAGGTTGCATGCGTAAAAAATATCTTGGATAGTGATAGCCGATGTTTATCGCCATTTGTCCAGCGAGGTCGTAGATGGGAATATGCGGCAGGGTGTGGACAAAATAACCCGCGATATTCCAGCAGATTACAAAGACAGAAATGCCAAATCCCACCCAAAACAGGGGAGCGTGAAAGACGACGGGCAGGCGATAGCCGGGTTCTTCTCGCAACATTTCGGTGGGGAAGGTGGCCATAGGAAAGGTGAGACGCTCTTTTTCATGCCACTGTTTGAAGAATAAGACGCTGCAGAAAAAACCGGCCATGACCACGGATAAACAGGCGGCAGTCCACCAGAAGAGAGGGCGGATCCACGGTTGCCAGGGAATAGCTGTGTTGGGTTCTAATCCTCCATAAAGTTGCCCTATGACCACGGGCGATTTTTGCATAAAGAGCCAGTCGGGCAGCAGGGGGGCAATGACATCGCCCACGCGGTTTTCGGGCGATGCGAGGTGTACCGGGGCAGAGATGTTGCCCAGGAGATAGCCCGCCCAGCCCGTGGTGGGCAGGTTGCCCACGAGCCAGACCATGAAGAAGATGGTCAACATTTCCGTGCGCGATAAGGCGCGTTTTGGCGCGACGAGTTTGAGTATGGCGTTGATGCCGACCCAGGCGACAAAGGGGATCAGAGCCGATACGGGCATGTAGTTTTTGATCATGTTCCACGCAAAATGCGTGATGTAGATCGTCATGAGGGCAATGGTCAAGATACCGAGCATTACCGCGCGTACCGTGATCCCTCGATCCTGTACATCGGGATGGGTTTCCCGGGATATGTCTGTTTGTATGGCCATTTGTGAAATCGGAATGGGTTTGTCAATCTCGAACTTCGTAACCCAGTGCTCTGAGCTTGTCTTCTTGTCCTACGGGTGTGTGCAAGGTGGTGTAGAATTTGTCGAGCAGTGCTTTGGGCTGCTGGGGTGTAGATAGGCTTACGATAATGGTGAGTAGAACGCCTGTGCTGAGGTACCAGGTCACCTGTTCCATGAATTCCAGGTGAAAATAGTTGCGGGTAATCCACCACACGAGGGCAGAACTGATCAGGCCAGCCCACGCGCCGTACCCATTGCACCGGCGCCACAAGATGCCGCCCCATACGGCGATGCCCCAGAAGGCGGGAAGTGCCGAGAGAAAGCGCCACAATTCGACCACGCTACTAAAAATTTCCGTTACCACGATGCCCGCGATGACCATGAGGATGCCCATAATTCGCCCTGCATTGAGATAGTGGTGGTCTTCTTTTTTTCGCGCAAAATAGGGTTTGTAAATATTTTCGACAAAGAGTGCCGATCCAGCGACCATAAACGAGTCGCAAGAAGACATAACGGCTGCGAGCATGGATGCCAGCATGACACCGACGAGACCAACGGGCAGCAGGTCGCGCGTTGCCATGCCAAAGACGAGTTCGGGATCGTCTATGTTGGGATATATGACCATGGCGCCCACGCCGATAAACGCCCAGGCGATGGTGCAAAAGCGTTTGATCATGTTGCCATAGGTAAATCCGACGCGGCCTTCCCATTCTGTTTTGCCAGATCCGCCCATTTCCATGCAGTGGGGTTGTCCGGGGATGTTGAACAGGGTATTGATGGTGAGTATGATGACAAATGCGACGGAGATGCGATCGTAGCCGGGCGGTGGATCATCGGGCGCAGTGAGTCCAAAGACGTCCTGTGGCAATGTTTGATGTAGTCCGGTAAAACCACCGACCTGATCGAGCAGAAAAGGGCAGAGCAAAAAAGACAGGACGATGACGAATATGCCCTGAATAAAGTCTGTGATTACAGCGGCTTGCAGGCCGCCTAAGAGGCCATAAGATACAAATAAAATTGTCATGACAATGATGCAGGTCTCTGTGCTGAGCACACCGCCGGTAATCCCGCTTGCCATTTTTCCCGTGCCTTCGAGCATAATACCCATGGCGAGCACGTAGAAGATAACGCCAAAGGCCGTATATGCCGGGCCGAGTCCTTTGCCAAAACGCTCGTCAAAAAAGTCGCCTGTGGTGATATAACGCATACGCCTGAAAAGGGGCATCATGATCCAGTAAAACGGGGTGCAAAACAGGGGCAGCCAGGCATACCATATCCCGCGCATCCCCATTTTGTAAGATGCTCCGACGACATTGACAGCGGCATCGGTGTGGGTTCCGGTGCCAAAGGCATGCATGATGAGCACGGCTTTGCCAAACTTGCGCCCGCCCATAAAATAATCGAGTGTGCCTTTGACTCCTCGAGACGAAATGAGGCCGATGGTGGTGATGCCCACGAGATAAATGCCAAGTGTGACCACGTCGTAGATGTGCAGACCAAACATGAATCCTCCAGTGTAAAGCATTTTAATGACGGGGCAAAATAGGGCGAAGGTCAGAAGTTTTCAACTTAAAATTTATGGTTTTAATACAATAAAGAGCGTGGGCGGGGTACAACGGGTCGTTGCCAGACCCATTCAGGAAATTACACACTGATTTTGGGAGGACGGGCGGGGTTCGTTGATTCGTTGATTCGTCTATTCGTTTAAGGAGGTTGTTATGGATATTTATGAGAAGTATTTTTTTGATGTGAATGGATATCTGGTAGTGGAGGACATTTTATCTCCCGATCAGGTCGCAGCCCTCAATGAGGCGATTGATCACAATCGAGACAGAATACGGATTCGAGAGGGGGAGGATAGGTTGTCGGGCGGTGTGGGCAGACATGGCGGCGAGGTTTCTATCGCACTGGAAGGATCACATGGACGAGGGGATATCGGGAGTATTCTGAGATGGCCAAAGCCGTGGTGCCAGCCCTTCCGTGATTTGCTATCTCATTTGCCAACGATGCACTATATGCTCGATATGATCGGCAATGGATTTCGCTATGGCAATGCTAATGGGATTAGCATGACCAGAGGAGCAGAAGGGCATTTGCTTCACGGTGGGGGTGGGTTTTTGGGCGGACATATGTACTTTTGCAAGGATGGGAAGATGTGGAATAATCTGATTGCCGTGTGTTATCAACTCGCCGATGTCAATCCCGGCGATGGCGGATTTGTGTGTATTCCCGGCAGTCACAAGGCCAATTTTGAATGTCCGACGGATGTGCGCCGAATGGAGCGGGACCTGGGTTGTTTCAAGCATATTCCCATGAAGGCGGGATCGGCGGTAATTTTTACCGAAGCGTTGACACATGGCGCGATGCCCTGGACTGCGGATCACGAGCGACGGACCTTATTGTATCGCTATGCCGCAGGGGGATATGTCAACCCGCCCAGTGGCAATGATCCCGCGAAATACGCGCCGTTTATGGATGAGTTGACACCGCTTCAGCAGGCTATTATGCAACCCCCGCACAATGCGGGGCGCATAGATGTCGCCGCGCTGATCGAAGCGGAGGAAAGAGCGAGTTCTGGTGCTTGAGATTCACGGCTTTTCTGTTGACAGGTCGTTTTTTTCTATCTATATGTTTAATGTGGATTTGACAATGGTCTATCAATGAAGGAAAAGTATGCAAAAAGAGAATCAGCCATTGGCAGAGGTATTCGGTCATTTGCCAACAGATTTTAGCCCCAAAGCAATACGCTATCGTAGAAACAAACTCTGCCCTTTCAATAATCAAATTCCCAACTGCACTAAGGACAAGGCAAAGGATCCCCTGGGAGTCTGTAGTATTTACAACAGAGAGGGTGCAGTCATCACCTGCCCTGTCCGATTTCGAGAAGATTGGCTTGTCGCTGATGATGCCGCGGATTTCTTCTTTCCAGAAGGAGCCGCCTGGACTTCATTGACCGAAGTAAGATTGGCCGATTTTGACGGTAGGTCTGCGGGGAATATTGATGTGGTGTTGGTTGCTTATGACCGCGATGGTAGAGTGTACGACTTTGGCTCTTTAGAAATTCAGGCTGTATATATTTCTGGAAATGTAAGAAATCCATTTACCCATTACATGTCGGATTGCAAGGCGAATGCCTCAATGGACTGGACGCGCCAACCTAACTATCCTCGTCCCGATTTCCTCTCATCCTCTCGAAAGCGTTTAGCTCCTCAACTTATGTTTAAGGGAGGTATTATTCAGGCTTGGAATAAGAAAATGGCGGTGGCCTTGGACAGTGGTTTTTACAAGACGCTCCCCGACCTCACAGAGGTACCAAAATCTGAAGCTGAAGTCGCCTGGCTTGTGTACGATCTTGTTCTCGATACTAATGCCACCCGATACAATTTAACGAGAGCTAAAGTCGTTTATACAAAATTCTCAGAGGCGTTGAACGCCATAACCCGCCCGAAAGTTGGGAGAATTGAAGATTTCATGAACTTACTGCAGTCAAAAGTAGATGAGAAACAGGAATTGCCACCAACAAATAAAATTGTTGAAAATCCATTTGAAGGCTAACCACATGCAAAAATTGCTATTTAGTGACAAAGAAGAACCCTTAAAGGCCGTCAACGTCGCCTCTGTTCCACAGCGCAGTCCATTTCGGTATCCCGGTGGTAAGACCTGGTTTGTTCCCAGGCTTCGAGAATGGCTCATCTCACAACCAAAACGCCCCAGGCTCATGGTTGAGCCTTTTGCTGGAGGCGGTATTATCTCTTTAACAGCAATTTTTGAGAACCTGACCGAAACTGCGTTGATGGTTGAACTCGATGAGGATGTTGCGGCTGTATGGCAAACGATTATTGATGGTGAAGCAGAATGGCTTGCTAAAAGAATATTAAACTTTGAAATGTCGAGGGAAAACGCTATTGCCGAGATCAATATCCATAGAAAATTAACCAAAGAAAAAGCATTTCAGACCATTATAAAAAATCGCACATTTCACAGTGGAATTTTGGCGGCAGGAGCCGGATTTCTGAAGAATGGCGAATCGGGCAAAGGTGTTCTTTCACGCTGGTATCCAACCACACTTGCCAAGCGTCTGCGAGCTATTAACTTGATGCGAGATAAATTGCGTTTCGAACATGGTGATGCGTTTGATGTATTGGAACGATATAAAGACGATGAAGAGGTGGTATTCTTTATTGATCCCCCATATACTGCTGGTGGTAAGAAAGCAGGCAGTCGTCTTTATACGCACTTTGAATTGGACCACGAAGCTCTTTTTGCGGCCTGTGAAAATTTAAAAGGCGACTTTATAATGACTTATGACAATGCAGAAGAGGTTAAAAAACTTGCGCGAAAGCATCAGTTTATGGCTAAGCCTATACCCATGAAGAATACACACCATGCGGCAATGACAGAACTTGTTATTGGAAGAGACCTGTCGTGGATGCGTGGTATTGATAGGGTTTTGGAGGATCGAAGGGAATACAAAACGAGTAATTAAAGAGAGCAGGAGGAGGTTCTATGGATACAAGTTTATCTCGCGAGGTCGCTTTTTCAGATGATGTGGCAATGGGGCGGGCGGGGATGTCGAGACGCGATTTTATCAAAGGGATTATTGCCACTGGCGCGTCTATTTCTGCTATGGGATATGTGTTTGGGGGCTGTGCGGGTGATATGGGTAGCGCGCCGGGCGCGGTTGAGCGGCTCATTTCTCTCAATGTAAATGGTCGCGTGCGTCGCGTTGATGTTTTGCCGCAGGAAACACTGGCGATGACGTTGCGGTATAAACTGGGGCTTACGGGCACAAAGCTGGGGTGCGACCGGGGTGAATGCGGTGCGTGTACAGTGCTGGTCGATGATGTGGCGATGTATTCGTGTTCGACTTTAACCCACCGCGTGCGGGGCCGTTCGGTTGTGACCGTCGAGGGTCTTGAAGGCGAAGATGGCACATTGCATCCGGTTCAGCGAGCATTTATTGAAGAACTGGGACCCCAGTGTGGTTTTTGCACGCCGGGTCAGGTGATGTCGGCGGTGGCACTGCTCAAGATCAATCCGAATCCAACCCGCGAAGAAGCGCGGGTTGCCATGTCTGGAAATCTTTGTCGCTGTGGTGCTTACGATAATTATCTAAACTCAGTAATGCGCGCGGCAGAGGAGGCTTCTTAAATGGCATATCAATTGATTGGCAAGGATTTTACGCCGCCAGATGTGGCGGCAAAGGTTACGGGTAAGGCAAAATACGCAGAGGATTTTCGCGCCGAAGGCATGGTGTTTTGTCGCTTGCTTTTGAGCACAATGCCCCATGCGCGCGTTCGCAACATCGATGTGTCCGAAGCGATGAAGATGCAGGGCGTTTTGGGTATTTTAACTGCCGATGACGTGCCCGAGCAAAACGCGCCGAACAATCCCATATTGACGAATAATCCCCATTATGTAGGGGACCCGATTCTGGCGGTTGCCGCGCTCGACGAGCAGACGGCACAGGATGCAATCGACAAAATTGCGATTGATTATGAACCTCTGCCTTTTACGCTCGATCCTCTGGAGAGTCTCTATCCCGGCGGCACAAATGCCCGAGAAGACGGCAATGTTCGCAACCGGCGTTCGGGAAGCGAGACAATCAAATGGACTGCTGGCGATTTTGTCGATAAGGATGTGTGTCCGACGGGCAAACCCGCAACTGAATGGTCTTATGGCGAGGTTGACCAGGGATTTGAAAATGCGAAATTGATCGTAGATGAGAGCTTTGTCACGGCAAATAATCCGCATCATTCAATGGAACCGAGATCGTGCATGGCTTTATGGCAAAACGGCAAGTGTTTCGTGTATGGCGCAACGCAAAGCCAGAGCCGTCCCACGCGCGATCTGGCCCGTCTCCTGGATATGAATTCTGAAGATCTGGTTTATATCGCGGAATATTGCGGTGGGGGTTTTGGTTCCAAAGGCACGGCGTATCCCGTGATGGCGATTCCGCCGCTTATGTCCAAAAAAATTGGGCGTCCCGTCATGATGCGTATTAGTCGCGCGGAAGAGTATTTCATCGGGTCTGCGCGCCACGGCTTTCAGGGGCGAATTAAAATTGGTTTTCGCGACAACGGGCGGATTAGTGCGCTGGATATGTACGTAATTCAGGAAAATGGTGCCTATCGCGGCGGCGGTGATTGGACCGCTGCTGGCGATGCGGTTTCGCTGGTTTATACGCCCGAGGCCATGCGCTTTCGGGGAATTCCCGTATATACCAATACGCCAATCAGGGGGGCACAGCGAGGTCCCGGACAAAATCAGATCGCCTGTGTAGTCGAACCTTTGCTCGACAAGGCCGCTGAAGAATTGGGCATTGATCAACTGGCGATTCGGCACATCAATGCACCCGATAACGATTCGAAATACGGGCGCAGGCAAGGACCTGTTACGAGCGTTTATATGCGCGAGGCACTGGACAAAGGCGGCAGGGCTTTTGATTGGGCAGAAAAAAAGCAAAAAAGCCGTCAGAGAAACGGATCTAAGGTTATAGGCGTGGGAATTGGACAGGCTTATCACTCGGCGGGTTCAAGTAAGTTTGATGGCCTGGTGCGCCTGACGCCAGAGGGCAAGTTGCACATTCATTCGGGCGTTGGCAACCTCGGCACGTTTTCGCACACTGCAACCTCTCTTGCAGCCGCCGAAGTGCTGACGTGTAAATGGGAAAATTGTGTGATTGAGCGGGGCGACAGCCGTCGTCATTTGCCGTGGAATCACGCACAGTGGGGGAGCAATACCTCGTTTACGATGACGCGCACGAATTATGTTGCGGCTATGGACGCGAAAAACAAATTGCTGGAGATTGCAGCAATGGACCTGGGAGGCTCTCCCGGTGATTACGATCTGGCCGATGAGCGGATTGTGCATAAGACGGACAAATCCAAAAGTATGGGATTTGCCGATGCGGCAAAACGCGCGATTGAACTGGGAGGCAAATACGACGGTCATGAAGCTCCAGAGGATATTCACGCCATGACAAAAACCTCGGTGGCTGGGCTTGCGGGCACGGGCTTGATCGGTGTTGCCAAAGACAATCTGAAGCACGAGGGCGTTGTACCTGCGATGGCGGTCGGGTTTATCGAGATTGAGTTGGATCTGGAGACTGGTAAATACGAAATTCTGGATTACGTGGGTGTAGCGGAATGCGGTACGGTACTGCACCCACAGGGGCTGGAGACGCAGATCAAAGGCGGCGCAGTTATGGGATTTGGTCTGGCTGCGCTGGAGCGATACGTGTATGATCCGCAAAACGGCCTTCCAGCAAATATGGGGCTTTATCAGTGCAAGCCGCCGTCTTATCTCGATGTGCCATCTGAGATGAAAACCGAGGTGGTCGATATCGCCGATCCCCAAAATCCAGTTGGTGCTAAGGGGATAGGTGAGCCTGTGCAGGGGTGTGCTGCTGCCGCGCTTTTGTGCGCGATTTCAGACGCGCTGGACGGGTATTATTTTAATCGGATGCCCGTGACGACCGATCATATTGTCAATGCAGCCGCAGGACGCGAACAGTCGTATAAAGCACTGCAGGTGAATACGGTATGAGAAGGGGAAAATGAGATGCTCAAAGATATGATGGCTAATTTTGAATTGTATCAGCCCACGGCGATAGACCACGCACTGAATTTAATGGATCGCTATGGCGATGACGGTTGGGTTCTGGCAGGTGGTCAGGATAGTTTTGACTGGTTTAAGGACCGCGCCAAGAAGCCCCGAGCAGTTATCGATATTAACGGTATTGATGATTTGCATGGGATTCGCGAAACAGCCGATGGGATTGAGATTGGCGCGTTGACCACGCTGACGGAGATTGAGACGAGTGCGCTGATTAAAGAGAAATACGGCGTATTGGCCGATGCTGCGCGGCATGTTGCCAGTCCGCAAATTCGCAATGCGGGAACGATCGGGGGCAATGTCTGTCAGGATACGCGATGCTGGTATTATCGGTATGGGCTGGATTGTTATCGCGCGGGCGGGAATACATGTTATGCGGATACGCCCGAGGGAATTGACCGCGAGCATTGTCTTTTTGGGGCGGATCGGTGTATTGCCGTGTCTCCTTCAGATACCGCACCCGCACTTGTTGCCCTCGATGCGCGTATGGTGGTTGTAAATGGCGATGGAGAAAAAGAGGTGCTGGCAGAGAACTTTTTTATTGGTCCAGATGTGGATATTATGCGCATGACGATTTTGCAACCGGGTGATTTGCTCAAGTCTATTGTGATTCCCAACACATGGGCAGGTGCGCGTTTTTATTTTGAAAAGGTGGCCGAAAGGAACACATGGGATTTCGCGCTGGTCAATATTGCCTCTGCAATGAAGGTAGAGAACGACGCGATAGCCGATATCCGCATGGCATGCGGCGGTGTTGCGTGTGTACCGAGGCGCCTGACAGTTGTGGAAGAGGTGGTCAAGGGCAGTCCTCCAAATGGCGCATCTGCCGATCTCGCTGCGAGTGCGGCAACCCGGGGCGCCACGCCGCTGAATTACAATGGGTTTAAGATTCCCCTTATGGAGAGTCTCGTCAAGCGGGTAATACGGGAGAGCTGATGGATATTTTTCGATATACCAGTGATGCCTGGGGACAGCGGGTTTTAGAAGGTCTTTCGTGGGACCTGATCGGGTATTTTGCAGGTGCAGGCGTTGTGTTTATTGTTTTGCATGCGGGTTATATGCACTTTTGGGTGAAAAAAAACGGTCAATGAATGCTCTGCTGAGACATACTCTCGCTACCCGAATCAATCACTGGTTGATGGCAGCGTGTATGATTGCCCTGTTATTGACTGGTTTCTTGCCGATTTTGGGGATCAAGTTTGCGTGGGTGACGCTGCACTGGGTTTCCGGGGTGATTTTTACTGCTTCTGTTTTGTTTCATATTATTTACGCCCTGACCCGGCAAGACTGGCGGTCTATGTGGATCGCACGAGGAGAATTTGCAGATGTTCTTTCCTCGCTGGCGGGTTCGATCAAGGCTTTGAAAGTATCGCCCGGCAAATACTGGCTGATGCAAAAGGTTTATCACCATATTGTGGCGATTATGAGTCTGATTGCCTGTGTGACGGGTATTTTGATGTTGCTTAAAATTGATTCGCCTTTCTGGACGCGGGATCCTTATGTTTTTTCGGGTGAAAGCTGGGGTATTATTTATGTTTTGCACGATTTTTCGGGTCTGTGTTTTATTCCGCTGATTATGATGCATGTTTATTTCGCGATACGGCCCGAGAAACTTTTTTATACGCGATCGATGATTAAAGGATGGATTACAGACGAGGAATATCGCGCACATCACGATCCAAAAAAGTGGGATGCAAAAAGAAAAGGCATATGACGAATGGCAGATGTTTTCTCAGAGTGGGCGCAACATATTGAAGCGATAGAGTCGGGCTATGAATTGATGTTGGCTTATGCCGCACAAGGTATAGAAGGAGATGACGGGCCAGATTCTCAGATTCGACACGCGCTAAAAGAGATGAATAACGCGCTCGACAATCTGGGAGAATCCGCAGCGTTTATCGCAAGGGAAAGAGGACTTGCGGATTATCGAGATTTTTTGGATGAGATGAATGCCGATGCGAAAAGAGCACAGGCGGGCATTAAACTCGTGCTGGGCAAGCCCGCCATCAGTTCCCAGTTGATCGACAACTTAAATGCCTCTATCCATTTGCGCGCGCTGCTGACCGATCTGTTTTTAATTGATGAGGCTTTGAAATAATTATGGTTCAAATTCTACGTGAGGAACATCCCAGGCTATATCATCCCGTCGATGATCCAGATTACAGATTCGAGCCGCCGAAGGATGAGGCGCGAAAACGAATCCTTAAGAATATTCTCGCAGATTGCGAGATTTTTTATTTTCAGCGACCGTGGAAACGAATTCCCGAACGCCCGCACAGTCCGCATCCGTACCACCAGCTATACCTGACGTTCTATACGGGGATGCACGCAACCGCGCTGATAGAGCATTACGCGTTCGCCTGGCGGCTGACGGGAGATCCGCGCTGGTTGAAACGGGCGAGAGATTGGTTGCGTGCGGCAGGGGAATGGGAACATAGTGACCGGGTAGAAGAGCATTTTTATACAGCCAACCGGTATATGCAGGCGTTTGCGCTGGCGCTGGATCTGCTCGACAAGGCGTTGCCCGACATGGAAAAAAAACAGGCGACCGAGTGTTTGGTTCGGATGATGAAACGCTGGTGGCCGGATGTGGAGCGGAACCGATACTCATCGGATGGACGACACCACGCCGTGGTTGACAATGGGCATTTTGGCGTGGCGGCTTTGTATTTGTTGGGAAAACATCCCGATGCGGAAGCCTGGGTATCGGCCGTGATCGATCGGTTTCGCAGCGGAGTGATGCCCTATGGTTGCGGGCGAGATGGTGCACCGGGCGACGGACCTGCGTTCTGGCCGTGGGAAAATTTGTGGATGCTTCACTTCGCCGATGCGCTGCGCAATGTGACGGGGGAAGATCTGTATGAGGCTTTTCCTAAGCGGCTGGAGCGGCCTTTGACGTGGTTTCGATATCATCTGGCACCGCCGCCGGTGATCGAAGACAGGCTGTACTACCCGGAAAATTCAAATGTGATTTCGGGCAGCCAGATAGATGCGTGTTCGGTGACCCTGCTGCGGCTGGCGCAGGAGGCTGGGGACGCCGAGATGCGGGACGTAGCACTTGGCGATCCGAGGCTGGGACGACTCTACCGGTTTGGGATGGGCGTGAAGGGTACGACGGCGGAGTGCATGATCGCATACGCTCCGTACGCTTATTGTTATTATGATCCTGAGTCCCAGGGGTCGAGTCGCAAGATTGTATTGCCGCTTTCAAGAAAATTTACCCGAATGCACTACGGGGAGACCGGATTGCTGCGCAGTGAATGGGACAGGGAGGCTGTGGTCTGTTGTGTGTCGGGATACAAAGGCGGGAGCGCACATGGGTTTATGAACTTACATGTGCAATGGGGCGGATATCCGATTTTAAAGACGATTTCCGCGGAGGAGGCCCAGCCGGTGGCCTGCGGCAGCCTTCCTTTTACGGGTGGGCAAAACGAGATCGTGGCGTTTCTGCGGCGGCTGGATACAGCAGCGCGGTTCGAACGGTTGCGCGTGCGGTCTATTCGAACGGATCATGAATACTGGCTGTTGAAAGGGACTTTTCCAATCCTTGTAACGGCATTGAGACGCCGGAGACGCGGTGTAAGAATTATGCGGAATGGGGGGGAGGGGTTCGTGCGATTGAACGGCCGCGATTACTTGCAGTACGAGAGAGCGCCTTATTTTAATCCCAGGGCAGGTGAATTGCGGATGCGTTTCCGGTTGAACGGCGAGGGAGGGAAAGAAGAGCCAAAGGTTTTGTTTAATACGGGAATCGGCGTGGGAAAAGTCATGGGGAGCCGGGTCAATAATTATTCGCTGGCAATAATGGACGGGGGCGCGCTGACATTTGTTGTGCAGAGCCAGCGGAATACGTCGGTAGAGGTCGTCTCATCGGTGAAAATCGAACCCGATAGGTGGCATGATGCGGTTATCCGATGGGGTGAGTTCAATCGATCGGGAGGCAATCCGTTTATTGAGATCGAGGTGGATGGATGCCGGAACAGGTGCGACGACCGTGCGATTTTTGGTGAACTGGGAGTGGATTCTCAGAATCTGCAGTCGCGTGCAGAACCGAGGACGTTTTACATCAAGTCGAATACGGTGCTGGCGTTTGGGGGCGCAGTGCAGATGCCTGGGACAGGGGTGAAATGCGACCTTGACAGGGTAGATCTGACATGTCCGGGGCGCAGGCGGTTGCTGTTGGATTTTGAGACGGACCTGGGGCCGGAAACCGGAAGTAGTGCGTTGGGCTGGAAGTTAAACCCGGTAGATTTGAGACGGGTCCGGGCAAAACAAGCGCGTTTCGGTGCGGGTGGGCGATCGATCAATGCGTTGCTCCTGTACGGAGAGGATGCCTATTTCGAGAGGGAGGAGGTGCCTTTCGCACCTTCTGGGCTGGCGGCGGGAAGTTTGGTGAGTTTTGTCCCGGGAGCGCGGGATGCGAACACGCGGGTGCAGCTATCAACCCTCGGAGATATTCTGGTTTTTGCTTTTGTAGAGCACCAGGCAAATGCGCAGGTGATACAGAACGAGAATGGATTCGAGATTGGTGTTGAGAAAGAGCGGTACGGGTTCGACGTGAATACGCAGGGAGAAGAGATCCTCACATTGCGCTCATCCGTAACGGGGTAACAGAGCACATAAAGGTCGTAACCTGACTCACGGCCTTTTTTTAAGTATTGCCTATCAGGGGCACTCGCCGCGTGTGAGCCTGCTCTGGATGTCGTCCAATACAGCAGGCACATCCCAGATGCCATCGACGACATAGTGTGCGCCGGACTGATGCATGCGCTGATATACGGTCTCGAGTTGTGTTTGCAGTACTTCGGGATCAAGTTGGTTGATTTCTTCTTCGTTTAGACCGATTTCATTTCCCGTTTTTGCAAGTCCAATAGTCCACATGCCAGCATTGAGACCTTCTTCGATGCCGGGGATTGTGTCATCGACTTTGACACAGGCTGCAAAGGGGTACACCCCCAGTTGCAGGGCATTTTGCACACACATCCACGGTGCTGGACGGCCTTCGGGAACGTCGGTCGCACATACGGTTGCGTCGGGTTCGTAACCTCGTTTTTTGGCTTCTTCCTGCAATAGTGCCATCATTTCGCCTGTATATCCGGTGGTTGATCCTATTTGTAATCCGCGCTTGCGAAACTCGGCAACGGCTTCCAGTGTACCGGGAATTAGATCGGCGTATTCGGCCAGACAACTCAGTTGCAAGGGCACAAATGCTTCAAACATCTCGTCGATATCCGATTCCTGCGGTGGCCGATTGTAGGTATCTTTCCAGCGCTGGTGTACAGATTCGATTTGAGATATTTTGCGAATGTGGACTTTTTTGTGCGCTCCCATCGGTGCACGCGCCTCGGCGATGCTGATGGGTACTCGCATGCGTTCGTACACCTGGCGGAAGACTACGGCGGGCGCGTAACATCCGTAATCCATTGTGGTTCCCGCCCAATCTAACAAGATGGCTTTTAGCGCACCGCGATATGTACGTCGAAAATTAAAATCCATTTTCTGTCCTTTCTGATTTATTAAAAAAATGAAGCGTCTTGTGAAACAGATTACCCACATGGCACCCGGAGCTATTGAGACTGTGCAGTCTTTGTTAGATGACAGAGCCGTGCGGTCTGTTTTTGTTGTGGCTGATCGCACAGCCTACGATAGGTCCGGTGCAAAAATATATATAGAATCCGCATTACAGGGGCGCGTCCAGGCCATCTTTGATGATTTCGCGCCCAATCCCAAATACGCCGATGTAGTGCGCGGTGTCAAATTCTGGCACGCACATCCATGTGATATGATGATTGCCATAGGTGGCGGATCTGCAATTGATATGGCCAAGCTCATTGGCATTTGCGGTACACATCGCGGACAATACCGCGAACTTCTCACAGGGAATATACCGATTCTGGATAAGGTTGCGCCATTAATCGCCATTCCCTCCACAGCGGGTACAGGGAGTGAAGCGACGCATTTTGCTGTGGTTTATGTCGGGGAACAAAAATATTCTGTTGCGCACGCCAATGTGTTACCCGACTACGCAATTATCGATCCCAATCTGACAGATAATTTGCCGCCTTCTATTACCGCACATACGGGACTGGACGCACTGTCACAGGCTGTGGAATCTTTGTGGAGTGTGAATGCCACCGCGCAATCGCGTATTTTTGCAAGTGAAGCTCTGACACTGGTGCTCGGTAATATCGAGGCCGCGGTTCACCGTCCCACACCCGATGTGCGCGCCAATATGTGTCGCGCTGCCCATCTATCTGGCAAAGCGATCAATATCAGCAAGACCACAGCGCCTCACGCGATTTCCTATACACTCACATCTCAATTTGGCGTGCCTCACGGTTTGGCTGTGGCTCTGACATTGGGGGCAGTTTTAATATACAACAATGGGGTAACCCGTGGTGATTGTTGGCACCCCAAAGGTGTTGCTCAAGTTCAGAAAGACATCAGAGAGATCAACAGGCTGATAGGGGTTGCGAGTTCTGAAGAAGCGCGAAAACGCATTGATGATCTCATCAGTGCCATTGGTTGTCCAACCCGCCTGCAACAGGTCGGTGTGGATACCGATGCCGACCTGGAAATACTTGTGCAGAATGTCAATACGGAACGCCTGAAAAACAATCCCCGCGCCCTGTCGCAGTTTGAGCTAAGACAGATACTTCGAGAAATTCATTAAATCAAGAGATATTATGGCAGAGGCTTTAAGAGAGGTCGAGACAACACGCGATCATCAGACCCGGTCGCCGATTTCGGTGTGGTCGCTGTCGATTGGTATTGTATTGACGGTGCTGGCGACGAATGCGGGGTCTTATGCGCGATTTATTTTGCACGCGACCCGTCTGGATCAAAATCACCTGTCAATGGCGGCGGTTGTGCCTTTGATGGTGCTGGTGTTGTTTGCAAATCGATTCTTGAAGTTGAGCCGGGGTGAATTGATTGTCATTTTTGTGATGCCATTGATCGGGGCCACGATGCCGACGTATTTCATCGGCAAGATGGTCGCAAATTTCACAGTACCCCATTATCTGTCTTCCCCGGAGAACCAGTGGGCGGTGTATTACGAGACGCTTTTGCCAGCGTGGACCGTGGTGCCGGGTGGGGAGGGTCTGAGGTGGTTTTTTGAAGGGCTACCGCGCGGTGCGTCTATTCCGTGGATGATATGGCTGGTGCCGGTTTTCTGGTGGATGACGGTAATTGTCGCCTACTATGGGTGCGCTTTGTGTTTGATGGTGATTTTGCGAAAGCAATGGGTGGAGAACGAGCGGATTGAATATCCTTTGATGGAAGTTCCGCTGGCGGTGTTGGAAGAGCCGAAAGAGAAGGGCTTTTTCCGTATTCCGATTCTGAATCTGCCGCTTTTCTGGATTGGATTTGGATTGACGCTTTTCTGGGTGTTGTGGAATGTGATCAATCATTTTAACCCTTCGTTCCCACAGATCCCCTGGCGTTATCCCAATGTTGTGTTCGACCGGGTATTTCCGCCTATTTCGATGCGTATGTACCCGGTCGTGGCAGGGTTTGCCTATTTTATCAAGCTGGATATTCTGTTCAGTCTGTGGTTTTTCAACTTTTTTACCACAATGGAAATGGGCCTTTTCAACCGATTGGGTTATAAGGAGGCCATTTTTGACGAATACTCTACGAATCCGCTTTCGATTGGGGCGCAATCGCACGGTGCAATTATTGTGATTGTTCTCGTCGGATTCTGGATGGGGCGGGAACATCTGAAAAATGTATTTCGCAAGGCGTTTTACAATGATTCAGAAGTAGATGACTCAGGCGAGATTATGTCTTATCGCACTGCCGCATTTGGATTGATTGGGAGTGCGATTTACCTTGCGGTGTGGCATTATAAGACGGGAATGGAGTTGAAGTTTATCCCGCTGTTCCTTTTTGGCGTGCTGGTGATGTATTTGGGACAAACCCGTCTGATTGCAGAGGCCGGGTTGATTTCGCTTCGCGCAGCGATGTGTCCGCAAATTTTTGCATCGATCATGCTCGGTATTGATTCTTTAGCATCGCGCACGCTCGTTTCTGTCGCTATCTCTCATTCGTGGTGTAGCGATATCAAGACGACGATTATGCCCGCGCTGGGGCATTCGACAAAGTTATTCGATACCATCCAGACGAATAGGCGACGCTTGCTCTGGGTTCTGATCCTGGCGATGGGTGTGGGCGTGTTTGCCACATTTTTGTACACGATTTATATGGGCTATGTGAATGGTGCCGCCAATTACGGTGGAATTTTTACCGGTGAACTGGCGCGCTGGCCCTGGGATGATCTGGTCAAGAAGTCGAAGGATCCGTGGGGCAGAAATTGGGAGTTGATCGGTTTTTTGTCGGGCGGGGCGGCATTTACTTTGCTCCTGATGTTTGTGCGCTATCGCTTTCCCGGTTTCCCTTTTCACCCTCTTGGATTTGCCGCTGGTCCAGTGGGTCCCGTGCGATATGTCGTTCTCCCAATTTTTCTGGCGTGGTTTGCCAAAGCTATTATTCTCAGAATTGGCGGTGCCCAGGCGTATCGGACAGCGCGACCCTTTTTTATCGGTCTGATTCTCGGGCATTTTATGGGGGCAGGTACTTCGTTTGTCATCGATATGATCTGGTTTCCCGGGCAGGGACACAATATTCCGTTTTCAGATTGGTAACATTTATAGATCCCTCATACAGTAAATTCCGGGCGTCCCAGTGCATCGGTGGAGTTTTGGCGTTGGTAGATGGGAATTTCGCCGCTGGCATCTTCGAGAATACGGTGTTTTGCCCGTGCGATTCTATCTGCGGATCTTTCGGCAATGTTCTGGGTGCAGTCCGGGTCTGATGCCAGGTCGAAGACGCGAGGCCCAGAAAAGTCCGCCTGAGAAAAGAACCATGTGGTCTGGTCTTTGTACCAGACGGAATTGCCGTAGCGGCATGTTAGATAGTCTCGCTCACTGAAGGTTCCCGAGGATTCAACGATGGGTAGTAAGCTCTGTCCGTCGATTTCTCCAATCGGTGAGACGCCGGAAATGTCGAGCACTGTTGCGGGTATATCGAGGGTATAGACAAAGTCGTCGGATATGCTTCCGGCACCTTTGTTTTGTGGGTGTCGCAAGATCATCGGAATGCACATGGTGCCCGGATACATGTAGTCTGCGGGTTTGCCGATTATGCCTTCGGTATTGTCGGCGAAATTTGTGCCGTGGTCGCTGAGAAAAATGACCATGGTATTGTCCCGCAAGCCCACTCTGTCGATTGTATCGACCAATCGTCCAAACCAGGTATCCACCATTGTAACGAGTCCGGCATAATTGGCGCGAATAGAAGTGAGCCGATCTTCGTAGTCGGGATTGGCGTTCAAGGGACCATAAGGTACATTGAGACAGATGGGTACTCTATTTTCGCGGCTACCATACAGGTCGTAGTAATGGAGCGGGGCTTCCCAGGTTTCGTGGGGGGTGAAGCTATCGACGTAGAGGTAAAAGGGCGTGTTTGAAGCGTTTTGCTCGAGGAACTCAATGGCAGCGCGAAACGTCCTCGCTGCAGGCCATGTCTCTTCGGGACGCTGGGGTTGCACATTGACCAGATGGGCGCGGATCAGGTTCTCGGCTTGTCCTTTTCTGAGCTTGTAACATTCGATCAATGCCGGGTCTGCTGCGGCTATGGCGCGATAGCGGTCCTCTGCCTGGCCGCGAATGAATTCCCATTGGCGAAAGCCCCGCGTAAAATTCATTCCAGGGACAAAGTAATGGGGGACATCGGCAAAGAATCCGGTGTGATAACCAGCCTGCACGAGGGCTTCGGCGATTGTACCTTCATCACCCGACATGGGCTGCCATCCGGCGATATAGACATTGTCCCAGGGAACGGGGGTATAGTCTTTGAAGGGGAAGGCTCGGCACCCGGTGTGAAGGGTTCGCCGCGTCGGGATGGTGGGCAGACACTCGGGATGGGCATTGGTGAAGCGCACGCCTTCTTGGGCAAATTGGTCGAGATTTGGCGTGTGGATCCAGTCGTTTCCATAAGCACCCAGGAATGATGTGCGAAATGTATCGGCTACGATGACGACAATGTTCATAGGGTCTGACATTGGGGATCTCCTTAGAGCTGCGTGTAAAAGTGTTAAAACTGTTTATCCAGGTGTATTTGGTTCATTTCCCCAGGGGAATGATTCCACTCGTAGAAATCGGTCCACATCTGACAGGGCGATTTTCACGCCCCTTTGCTTTGAGGAGTGGTGGATGGCAAATCCGATCTCTGTGGCTCTGAGCGCATGATGGATGTCACAGGCCGTGCGATCACCCGTTTCGATAGCTTGCACGAGATCGCGCACCATTGCAGGTCCCGTCGGCCATGAGTCTTCGTCTGTGGGAAGGCTGAGGCGTTGGTAAGTATTTTCTCGATAGAGATGGGCATGCGTTGCGTCAGAGAAGATGGATAAATGACCTTTTGTTCCAGTGATTTGAAAACTGGGGCCTTTGCCGCCATCCATTGTGATATAGGCGACTACATCGTTATCCAGACCAATTTGGGCACGTGCAGGCGGGTCGAGTTTGCGGCGTTCATCGTCTGAATCGCCGTGTTCAATCAGACCACTGACCCATAAGGGTTCGGGATCGCCCAGTAGCCCCAGCAAGGCGTCGTACCAATGACAACCGTGGTTGATGGTGTTGGGCAGTCCATAAGCGACGAGACTCGTGATGGTTCCGATCAGATCGCTCATGTTCTCGCGAAGGTGGCGATAGGGGAGAGACCAGCGCCGGTCAAGGCCAAAGCAGAGGGGGATGTCCGCACACGCAGATATAATGCGATCCATTTCCGCAAGGGTTGTAGCCAGAGGCTTGTCGCAGAGAATACCCCGAACGCCTGCTGCGGCAGCGCCTTCGATCTGATCGGCGTGCATGGTCTGGCGTGTTGCAATGCAGATTACATCTGGTTTAATTTCTTTGAGCATGTGTTCATAGTTACCAAAGGTTGGGATATCGCCCCAAACGTCTTGCCAGCAGGTGACAAATTCCGCTCGCGTTTCCGCGCCGTAATCGAATACACCAACGATCTCAGTTTCCGGAATGGCTCGAAAAGCCGCGGCAAAATTGTGATGGGTCAAATCGTGTAGCAGCATGCGGTGGCAGCCCGCAATGGCGACTCTCAGTGTGTTTTCTTTGGCCATTTCTATGGTCCTCCTGTAAACGTATTTTACGTATCGAAATCCAAAGTAATATATCCAGTAACAAGAGTAAAGAACTGAAACACCGTAAATGCCAAATGAGATTCAGGACTTGCCTGCCCTATGATTTTATTTATTTTTGTACGCGATATATTTCAGAAATAATCACCTCAATATTTGGAGTGTTAATATGGCAGTTAAACAGTTTGAACCCGGAGAAACAAAAGTCGCGATGGATGAAGCGGGAAATTCGGTATATCTCGATGTGCGCACGGAAATGGAATTTGCCCAGGGGCATCCCGAAGGCGCTATCAATATCCCCATTGCAGTTCCCGGCCCGGCGGGAATGGTACCAAATCCCGATTTTTTGACTGTTGTGCAAAAAACACTGCCCGATAAAGAACAGCCCATTTTTTGTGGCTGTCAGAGCGGGATGCGTTCTCAGATGGCTGCGGATTTGATGGCGCGGTTGGGGTATTCAAATTTGGCCAATGTTCAGGGCGGCTTTGGCGGAAAAGTCGAAAATGGCGTTCTCGTCGTGGTGGGATGGCGCGATTCCAATTTGCCTGTCGAAACCGATGTTAATGAGTCCAATTCTTATGCGAGTATTAAAGCGCGGGCAGAGTCGTAGAGAATTGTTAGAACATACAAAACCATCAGGTGTTTCATTTGATGGAAAATGGAATATGAATCCTGTTCAATATTGTGGCAGAGGCACTTACGAGTGATAAAGCCAAAGGACACACAAGCGCGCGAGGCATTTGTTGCAGCAGCAGATTTGCAGGCCAGGACTCAGGTCTTGGATCTCGGCTGGGAGGGAGACTGTCTCGAATGCTTGCGGGAAACAGGTGCCCGGGTGACTTTTGTGGGGGAGGATATTCGCGCTGTGCAAAAAACAGAAGCACTTCGGATAAACGGGGTGCTCAGTGCAATGCCGGCACAGGTGATTTCCGACGCGCGTGTCGTATTTTACAAACCCGCCCAAAGGTCTGCCAAGGGACAGGTATTTGAATGGATTGATCAGGGCTTTCAGGCACTTGAAATGGGCGGCGCACTTTATCTGGCGGGCCAGCGCAATCGCGGCATTAGAAGTTATGTCGCGTATTTGCAAGCGGTTTTTGGCAATAGCAGACGTGCAGGGCGCGTGGGCAGAGTGGAAATTTATAGCGCGACTAAGAAGCAAGATGATCCTTGTCAGGCACCGGTTGAGAATCGAATGACATTTGAACTGTGCGATTTGCCGGGCAGTCCATATAGCATTGAAACCCGTGCGGGCGTTTTTTCACGGGATGGACTCGATGACGGGACGAGATTGCTGATCGACTGCATGAAAGTTCGTCCTGCAGACCATGTGCTGGACTGGGGGTGTGGCTGGGGCGCACTCGGCATGGTTGCTGCGCGTCTATCTGCAAAAGGTAGCGCAACGCTCATCGATTCGAATATTCGAGCTGTTTCCTGTGCGGAGGAAAATTTGAGGCGAAATCGAATTTGCAATGCGGTAGTGCGTGTGGGTGATGCTCGCATTATTGATCTATGCGAGAAATTCGATCTTATTGTTTCCAATCCGCCCTTTCACGATGGCAATGCTGCGTCACACCCCCTTGTAGAAGGTGCTTTTCGAGCACTGAGACCGGGAGGACGTTTAATGCTTGTTGTGATGCGTCCAGAAGCGTATTTGAAACACATCCAAAGGGTTTTTGGGCAAGGGGAGGTCGTGGCTCAAAAAGATGGGTATGTCGTTCTTGAGGCTCATATTGGGAACTAATGTATCACACAGGCGTCTATCGCAATGAAGTATAAGGTCAGATAGTTGTCCTGGGCTTCCGCAAGTGTTCTGTCTGGTCCCCTCCCACCAGATTGGGCATCTCGCGGAAGCCCGCTTTTTTGTGGTTGACACATCGTTTTTCAGAACGTTAATTCTCTCCCGCCAAAAGGCTTGACAGTCTGGAACTTCGGTTGTATTCTTAGCTTCTTAGAAAAATTCAAAAGCATCTAAAATCTGTGGTTTTAATCAAAGAGGAGGAAAATTTTGAACGCATTTGATTATGAAGCACCCCAGTCTGTAGATGAGGCTATTTCTCTGCTCAGCGCGGGAAATGGCAATGTCGGCATTCTGGCTGGTGGCACGGACTTGATCGCGCAGTTGAAGGAGGGGCGCCAGATCGATTTGATGATCGATCTCAAGCAGATTCCCGAAGCAACGGCGTTGAGTTTTGATGAGGACAGCGGTTTGAGCATTGGCGCGGCAACACCGTGTTCCAAAATTTACAGTTACGATGTTGTCAAAAACCGTTATCCCGCTCTTGTAGATTGTACTTCGCTCATCGGTTCTATTCAGATTCAAAACCGCGGATCTATTGGAGGCAATTTCTGCAATGCCTCGCCCGCAGCGGACACCCCACCTGCTGTTATTGTTCTGGGCAGCACATGTCGTATTGCGGGGCCAAATGGCACGCGAGAAGTTGCTGCAGAGGATTTCTTTACCGGTCCCGGGCAAAGTGTTCTTCAATCCGGCGAGTTTCTCGTTTCTATTCAGGTGCCAACTCCGGCTGCTAATTCGGGAGCATTTTTCCTGCGATTTATTCCGCGCAATGAAATGGATATTGCAGTCGCCAATGCTGCGGCTTCTGTGGTTTTGGACAGCGATAAAGCGACTATTCAAGAGGCGCGGGTGGCAATTGGGGCTGTTGCCCCCACACCCTTGCTCGTTGCCGATGCGGGCGCAGCACTTGAGGGGCAATCGGTAGATGATGAAGATGCTATAGAAGCGGCGTGTGCGGCATCGCGCGCGGCTGCCAGGCCAATTAGCGATATGCGAGGAACTATCGAACAGCGGGTTCACCTGTCCGGCGTTTTGACGCGCCGCGCCATTCAGGGGGCCATTCAAAGAGCAAAGGAGTCTTGATCGCATGCCAGGAAAAGTTCACGTTACAACGACAATTAATGGAGAATCGGTCGAGTTTTTGTGCGAACCTCGGCAGACAATTCTCGAAGTTTTGCGGGATCAACTCGATCTTACGGGCACGAAAGAGGGTTGCAGCAATGGCAACTGTGGCGCGTGTAGCATACTGGTCAATGGACAGGTTATCGATTCCTGCCTGATGATGGCTGTCGAAGCCGAAGGGCAGGAACTCCTGACGATTGAAGGCGTTGCAAGTGCCGATGGTTTGCATCCTCTCCAGCAAAAATTTCTCGAACACGCAGCCCTTCAGTGCGGCATTTGCACCCCGGGCTTTATTGTGGCTGCCAAGGCATTGCTCGATCAAGAGTCCGATCCTTCGGAAGAACGCATTCGGTTATACTTAGCGGGAAATCTGTGCCGTTGCACGGGGTATGACAAAATCGTTCGCGCGGTGCAAGACGCCGCGTCTGAAATGGCCGAATAGGGAGGTGATCCCATAATGGCGACAAAAACAGAAGATTATCTGGGCATTACGGATTACAAAGTTATTGGCACCCGTCCGATACGGCACGATGGCGTCGATAAAGTCGTTGGTCGGGCAAAATACGGTGCAGATATCGATATGGCAGGCATGTTGCACGGAGCAGTTGTGCGCAGCCCACATGCACATGCGCGGATCAAATCAATAGATACGAGCAAGGCAGAAGCGCTTGCAGGTGTAAAAGCCGTGATTACGGTTGACGACCTGCCATTGCAAGAAGACAAAATTGAAGATCTGGGTGAAGGTGCTGCTAATCTCAGGCACCTGCGCGCAAATGTGCTGGCCGATGGCAAGGTATTGTATCACGGCCATGCAGTTGCAGCGGTTGCCGCTACAGATATTCACACAGCACAAGAAGCAGTTGATTTAATTGATGTCGAATACGAGGTGTTGCAACCCGTTTTGACTGTCCACGAAGCCATGGAAGAGAACGCGCCTTTGCTTCTGGAAGACCAGACCACGCAGTCGCTGGGCGAAGATACGGGTCAAAAGAGCAATGTTTGTACCCATTTTCGCCACGAATTGGGCGACGTGGAGAAGGGATTTGCAGAGGCGGACCTCGTTATTGAGCGAGAATTTGACACAGCGACGGTTCACCAGGGGTATATTGAACCCCAAAATGCCACGGCCTTGTGGGGTGCCGATGATCAGATTACGGTGTGGTGCAGCACGCAGGGCGCATTTACCGTGCGCGAACAGACCGCGCAGATCCTGGATGTACCGGTTTCGCAAGTCAAAGTTGTTCCCATGGAAATTGGCGGTGGCTTCGGGGGCAAAATCCGGATTTATCTCGAGCCTCTGGCCGCAACTATGTCGAGAAAGACCGGGCACCCCGTCAAGATGGTCATGAGTCGCACAGAAGTTTTGCAGGCAACAGGCCCGACCGCTGGCTCTTTTATCAAGTGCAAAATGGGCGTTGACAAAGCGGGTAAGCTCGTCGCTGCATATGCGTATATGGCGTATGAGTCGGGCGGTTTTCCCGGCAGTTGGGCAGCTCCTGGTGCCATGTGCATTTTCGCGCCCTACAATATTCCCAATGTGCTGATTGACGGATACGAGGTGCTGGTCAATAAACCGCAGACCATGGCCTATCGGGCACCCGGCGCAACCAATGCCGCTTTTGCTTCCGAAACGATTATCGACGAGCTTTGCGAACAAATGGGTGTTGATCCACTCGAGTTTCGGCTCAAAAATTCTGCCAGAGAAGGCACGCGACGCGCAGATGGTCCGGTTTATCCGCGAATTGGTAACGAGGAATGCGTCAAAACAGCTCTTGCTTCAGATCACTATACGACACAAGTCAGTGGTAAAAACCGCGGGCGCGGGATCGCTTCGGGTTTCTGGTTCAATGTGGGTTTGAAGTCGAGTGCTGCTGCCAGTGTAAATTCAGATGGCACGGTCAGTCTGGTCGAGGGTTCTACGGATATTGGAGGAACCCGAACATCTATTGCGATGCAATTGGCCGAAGTGCTCGGCATCAGGGCCGAAGACGTCAAGCCACAGGTCGTTGATACGGATTCTATCGGCGATACAGATGTGACTGGCGGAAGCCGCACGACATTTGCAACCGGGTGGGCGGCCTATCAGTGCGCCCTGGACATCAAGGAGCAGTTGATTGAACGCGCGGCTAAATTGTGGGAGATCTCGACTGATGATGTGGCTTTTGACGATGGCACATTTTCTTCATCTGATTCTTCTAAGACCATCTCGTTCAAAGAGTTGGCTGGAATGCTTGACGAAACAGGTGGTCCCGTTATGGGCAGGGCAACCGTAAATCCGTCCGGCGTGGGTGGCGCTTTTGCGGTAATGATTGTCGATATTGAGGTCGATACCGAAACGGGCAAAGTAGAAATTTTGCGCGTCTCTATGATTCAAGATGCTGGCAAAGCTGTTTATCCCAGTTATGTCGAAGGACAAATGCAGGGGGGCACAGCACAGGGTATTGGCTGGGCACTCAACGAAGAATACGCCTATAATGGGGATGGGCTTTTGACCAATGCGAGTTTGCTCGATTATCGAATGCCCACCTGTCTCGATTTGCCCATGATTGAAACCCATATCGTCGAAGTGCCAAATCCCGGTCACCCCTATGGTGTGCGAGGGGTGGGAGAAGTGCCGATTGTTCCACCTGCTGCGGCAGTTGCAAATGCGATTTACGATGCCGTGGGTGTGAGACTGACAAATTTGCCCATGTCGCCAGGCGAAGTTCTCAAGGCATTGTGGGCAAAAAATGGAGGAAATGGGACAGCTTGATTTGTGAGGAATTGAATAGACATCCAATCCAAAGGAAAGGGGGTAACATGAATCGAGTGATTTCAATATTCGCTGCCTGGGGACTGGCAGCCCTGATGGTGCTGTGTGTTCCTCAGATGGCCGATGCCCTGGGGTTGCATGTCAAAGCGGGGGTGAGCCTGACGCGCGAACCTCAGTTTGACACCTTTTATGGTATGGGTGGCCAGTTTGACTCCCACCGATGGATGATCGGAGGCAATCTCGATCTGGGATCTGTTATGTTGCCCAAATTGCATCTGCTTCCGGGTATGGATATCGCGGTACAGGAGAATTTGCGCGTTTATGCCGTCAATCTGGATGTCGTTTACTTTTTTCATCAAACGCCGGTAGGACGGGCCTATTTCGGCGGTGGTTTTGGAACCCACTTCTTTCGCCCCCAAACACCATCTGATGCTATAGAACCTGATTCAGCGGGAGAAGCAACTGCAGAAGGCCCCCAGAACGATACCAAAATCAGCTTAAATTTGCCATTGGGGTATCAGCGCAAATTGAGTCCGATGCTGGCCTGGTTCGGCGAGATGAAGCTCATCATTGCCGATGATGAAAAAGATAGCGCATTGCAATTCACAGTTGGTTTTCGCTTTGGTAATGAATAGGAAGGATTTATGGCGAGTAGTGAACGTAGAAAAGAGCTTCGCCGAAGGCGACAGAGGCGAAAAAAACGCCTTAAAGCGCGCCGTCGAGAAGCGAGAGGTGGGAAGTAAAAAATATATAGGTCAGCAGGGCATATAGAATAAGAACCCTTGCCATATATGCGATTTTTTGTACATTAGTAGAGAATCGGATCAGACCTATAATGTCATTTCTCTGGAGGTTTTTCAATGGCTAATCCCAAAGTCATCGCCTATTTGAAGCCAGTTTGCGGTTGGAGCGGTGGTGTGCGCGCAGTGCTGGCAAAATATGGGCTGGAGTACGAAGACCGCGATATCATTAACAATCCCGATAACTATCGCGAGATGGTTATAAAGAGTGGGCAGCCCTTACAGCCCTGTGTGCAGATTGGGGATACCATGCTGGCCGATATCAGCGGTGATGAGTTAGAAGGTTGGTTAATCCAAAATGGATATCAGCCCGGAGGTCCAGATCCCTCGGTTCCAACGGATCGTTCCTGTACAGATGAAGAGCATGAAGCAATGGCGCGTGCTGCACAGCAACCGACCATTGCGAACCCTCACTTTGGTCGATAAAAACAAGGTGGTGGCTATTTATCTCGAGGCGATCCTTTAAGGGTCGCCTTTTTTTTTGAATAAGAGCCATTTGCACACGCTTTTATATTTATTATGCAGACGCGCGTTCTCGAAAAAGAGATAGCAGCATGTACCCTGTGCAAACGCCTGGTCGATTACTGCCGCACCTTTGAGCTGGCGGAAAATCGCAAAATTGGCGATTGCGATTACTGGGCAAAGCCCGTTCCGGGGTTTGGGGATGTCAACGCACAATTGCTCATTATTGGTCTGGCTCCCGGCGCACACGGAGCCAACCGCACAGGCAGACCATTTACGGGCGATGGCGCTGGGGATGTGCTGTATCGCGCGCTTTTCCGGCACGGTTTTGCCAGCCGGGAAACAGCGGTTGATCTCCACGACGGCATGCGACTGGACAATGTGTATATCACGAATGCCGTCAAATGTGTTCCGCCTCAAAATCGCCCCAGGTCTGAAGAAAAGCGCGCGTGTCTCGACTGGCTGGCACAGGAGATGAGGTTCCTTCGTCGAGTAAAAATCGTTCTGGCGATGGGGAGAGATGCATTTGACAGTTATATAAGGCTGGAGAGGTCAGCAGGGCGTGTGACGAGGCTAAACGCCTATCGTTTCCAGCACGGTGGCGTGTACCGGTTGGGGGATAAAATTCTCGTGGCGACCTACCATTTTAGCCGCTACAATATGAATACGGGCGTGCTGACAGAAGATATGATCGATGCGTTGTTCCAGCGCGTACGTGCATTGCTGTGTGAAGTGTGAAGGAGGATAAAGCACCCGCTTCTCACCTGGGTTCATTCAGCACAGCGATGTAGGGCAGGTTGCGGTAGGCTTGATCGTAGTCGAGACCATAACCCACGACAAATTGGTCCGGAATGGTGAAACCGCAGTGATGGATGGGAACGGGTACGATTCTGCGGTCTGGTTTGTCCAGGAGAGTGCAAATACCGAGGCTGCGTGGGTTTCTGTCCTTTAATAACGTGAGAAGTGCAGAGATCGTGCGCCCGGTATCGACAATGTCTTCTACAACAAGCACATGACGATCATCAATTTTACGGCTGAGGTCTTTTGTGAATGTCACTGTGCCCGAGCTACTTGTACCGACATAACTCGAAATCGCAATGAAATCAATTTCAATGGGACAGCTTATCGTTCGCGAAAGATCAACTAAAAAGTAGAGGGCGCCCGTTAGAATGCCCACGAGAACGACACCGTCCGGGTACTGCGCGGAAATTTCGGCGCCGAGTTCACGAACGCGATTCTGGATCGTTTTCTCGTCAATTAGTATAGAATCGAGATGAAGGACAGAATCCTGCACTGGAAAAATCTCCTTGCGATGGAAGATGGTATAACTTAAAGAATTTATTTTGTAAGTCAAACCCCATTGGGGCTAATTCATAACGATCAAGCGATATTTGAAGGAATCCCTTGATTCAGATTTGTAAAAATGCTATATTTGCGTTGAAGCTTGTGCTTCACAAAAAAACGCCTTGAATCTGCATTAGGGTAGCCCCGCAGGAAGTTTTCCGCTGTTTTAACACCGGGACTTCGACAAACATTTCGGCGCCCGGCGGGTTAGGCGTTTTTTGTTTTCTTTATTTCACATCTATCCTCAATATGCCCAATCAAATTCGCATACTCCCGGATGAGATCGCCAACCGCATCGCTGCTGGAGAAGTGGTTGAGCGGCCAGCATCTGTCGCAAAAGAACTGATTGAGAACTCAGTGGATGCGGGATCGGATCGCATTGTCGTTGAAGTCGCTGCCGGCGGCAAGGAAAGCCTGCGGATCAGTGATAATGGATGCGGGATGTCGCGCGATGACGCGCTTTTGGCACTTGAACGACACGCGACGAGCAAGATTCAAAGTCTGGACGATCTAAAAGGGTTGCTCACACACGGATTCAGGGGCGAGGCATTGCCCAGTATTGCCGCTGTTTCGCGCATGACTCTTGAAACTCGCCTGGTAGATGCGGTTGAAGGAACGCGAATCTCCGTGGTGGGCGGGCGCGTGCAGGATGTATCCGCGATTGGCCGCGGGCAGGGTACCACTGTTACATTGCACGGTCTATTTTTTAATGTGCCTGCCAGGCGAAAATTTCTCAAAAGTGTCGATACGGAATTTCGGCATATCGTGAACGCGGTGACAGCTATGGCCATGGCGTATCCCGAGATCGGGTTTGATCTCAAGCACAATGGTCGCCAGGTGCTACAACTGGGGAGGTCGCGCTTTGATCGGCGGGCAGAGCAGATATTCGGCGTGCGATATGGCACAGATGCCATCGGTGTTGAGAGCAAGGCGAGCGGCATAGAGGTTCGAGGCTTTGTGGGCAAGCCCGAGTCCGCGCGAAAATCCGGTGCCCAACAGGTTTTGATTGTCAATAACCGATGGGTGCAACACAAAGCCATCGCTTTTGCAGTTTACGAAGGATATGGCGGGCTTTTGCCCAAGGGGCTTGCGCCATCGTATTGCCTCTGTCTGAACATTGATCCGGCGCGTGTGGATGTCAATGTCCACCCCTCAAAGCGCGAGGTGCGCTTTGCCGATGAGCGGACAATTTACGGCCTGATTACTCAGGCTGTTCAGCAATCGCTGCGCGGCGCAGACCTGATCCCGGAAATGGACGATGCTATTATGCCCGTGGCAGATACGCCTGTGAGCATCGCAGAATCTCCTGAGATCACCTATCAGCCCGGGCAGCCCAAAGTTGGCGGACAACCCCAGATGGCATTGCCGCTAACGGTGAGAATGTCGTCGGGCAAGGCAAAGCGGGGAACCGGGGTTAATGCCGATGATCTCGATGAAGAAGATTTTGCCCGGGTTTCCGTATGGCAATTGCACAGCAAGTACATTTTGGCGCATATTAAAAATGGTTTGATTGCGATTGACCAGCAGGTTGCCCACCAAAGGATCTTGTACGAACGCGCCATTGATAATATGCATACCCGTCCCGCGACGAGTCAGCGGCTGCTGTTTCCACTTACGCTCGATTTTGGTGTCAAAGAAATTCTCATTGTGCGCGAGGCAATGCCCCTGTTGGAAAAAATGGGGTTTGGCATTCGCGATTTTGGGGGACATACGGTTGTTATCGATGCCATTCCCATGGGGCTGAGAACATGGCAAGATGGGCAGCTTTTGAGAGATATGGTTCGCGATATGGCCGAAGCCGAGCAAGCAACTTCTGTTTCGCCTTCCGTACAAGCGCGGCAGATCGCGCCCGAGGAACATCGGCTCGCATCGGTTTATGCTTGGCACACGTCAATTCGCACAGGTGAGGATTTATCGACAGAAGAAATGCGCGCACTTATAGATCAGTTGTTCGCAACGCGAGAACCTTTCGTCAGCCCTTATGGCAGGCCAACACTCGTTAAGATCGGGCTGGATGAAATCGACAATCGGTTTAAGCGGTAGTCATGGCCTCATTCCCAGATATTCTGGTGATTGCCGGACCGACGGCATCGGGCAAAACGACTGTAGGTATTGAACTCGCGCAGAGGATAGATGGCGAGATTATATCGGCAGATGCGCGGCAGATTTATCGTTTTATGGATATTGGGACTGCAAAGCCCACAACTGAAGAACGGGCTGCTGCGCGCCATCATCTCATCGATTTTGTGAATCCCGATGAAGATTATAGCGCGGGGCAATTTGCCGAAGATGCGTCTGCTGTAATTGGAGATATTTTGCGTCGTGGCAAGGTGCCCATTGTGGTTGGGGGCGCGGGACTTTATATTCGCGCGTTGTTCGATGGCTTTTCACCTGTACCGAAAATTCCGATAGAGATTCGCACGCGATTAAAGGAAGAGGGGAGAGCGTGTCTTCCCGCCCTGTACAAAAGGCTGTGTGAAGCCGATCCAGAATGGGCTGCAAAAATTCACCCAACTGATACACAACGCATTCTGCGCGGCCTGGAAGTCTATGAAGCATCGGGTAAGCCGCTTTCTGAACATCAGAAGGTGCCGCCAACGCCACCGATTTGTCATGCGGCATCTTATTTTGGTTTGTACTGGGAGCGCGAAGTACTCTATGACCGGATCAATGCGCGCGCTTGCCTCATGTTCCAGAATGGCCTGATCGAAGAAGCCGCAAGCCTTCGCGACAGGGGTTATACTCCCGATCTAAACGCGCTCAATGCATTCGGATACCGCGAGATATTTCAATATCTCAATGGTGAGACGACGCTTGATCGCGCGCTTGCCGATTTGCAACAGGGTACGCGGCGCTATGCCAAGCGACAGATGACCTTTTTTCGCAAAGATGAGCGCATACAGTGGATGGATGGCAGTGGTGGTGATGTGGCAACTCCCATCTTGCAAAATCTTGAAACATGTTGACATCACATGGGAACACCTGTAAATTGGCTATTCCTTGAGGAGCGGGAATAACTCAGTTGGTAGAGTGCAAGCTTCCCAAGCTTGATGTCGCGGGTTCGAGTCCCGTTTCCCGCTCCAAAAAATAATGAAAATCACGGGCAATCTCAAAGCGGGTTGTCCGTTCTTTTTGTTTTATGTATTGAATAAAGCCAATCGGTGCAATTTACTGCGTTCGAAGGAGTTTCGATGGATAACGAAATACGCATTCACTATGTCAGCCATTTTCTCAAGCTGAGTTTGTGGTATGCGCGGTTTCTGATGGCGCGGGAGGGGATTGGGTTTGAAAATGCGATTACTTCTCGGGTCAATACGTATCGAAATACGGATTTTTTCGATGGTGATCGCCATCCGGCGCGGGGGCATGAAGACCCGGATTGGAATGCTTGTCTAAAGGGTTTGAAGGCCATTTTTGATCGTTGTGAGGGTGAGGCATGGGAAGAAGAAGGGTTGGCCTATTTGTGGCCCCGCGTGAAAAAGGGTTATGGCAGACCTTCGACAAGGGGACGTCCTTACGAATGCTGGACGTATGACGATGGCGAGGATTATATCGCGATCCACATTGGCAATGTGTATCAGCCCAAATCGCCTCTGAGTGAAATGCGAGATGCATTTATGGGCACATTGCTGCAATTGTTAAAGGATACGCAACAGCGACGCTCCGATGTGAAGACTGTGAGGTGTGGCAGTTGGCTCAATTCTGCGCCACCATTTCAAGATCTCTTTCCCAAAAGCTGGCGCGAGAGCGCGATAGTGAGCCCAAAAGCGGGATATACGATGGGGCATTGGGGGCAATTTATGGACCGCACGGGGCGCTTTCATATAAAAAATGGGGCGCATTTGCGGGCAACAGGAGAGTTTCTCTATCCCTGTTCGACCTGTTATGCACCGATTGATGAGATTGTGGCGCATCTGGAGGCGATGGTGAAGGGCTGAACGAATCAGCGAATCAACGAATCAGCGAATCGAAGCCCGTAACGACTTTGGGTGGCGGGGTGGGATTCGTCTATTCGTCTATTCGTCTTTCCAGAGTCTCAGGAACGAGGAAGAGGAAGATACCCGCTGCGGAAAGGCCGATGCCTGCAATAGCCAGAGCAGCTGGCGATAGGCCGAGGAGGTCGGCGACATAACCGACGCATACGGGTCCAGACATGCGTCCGCCATCGCCGATGAGGCGCCAGAGGCCCAAAAACTCGCTCAAAGCGTCGCGAGGTGCAAGGTCGGCTCCCAGGGTCATCATGGCTCCAGAACTGAGGCCATTGCCAAATCCAAGCAGGCTGGCGGGGAATAAGAGGGCGATAAATTCTCCTGTGATGAGGTCGAGAAAGAAAAAGGACACATTGAGGTGGGGAGCAAAAGTTTCTGTGAGCGGGATAAGTGCCATGCCAATGGCTTGTAGTGCAAAGCTGGGAACATTGGCGAATTTGCGTCCAAAGCGATCCATGATGACCCCAGCGGGATAGAACATCATCATGTCGATAAAGCCCGAGATCGTCATAATGAGACCGATTTGTTCATATCCCAGGTCGAGGACTTCGGCGCCGTAAAGCGGTATGATGATGTAGCGACCACTGCGAATGGTTTGGGCAAAGAGCTGACCTGTGCCTGCAGTGATTAGATTTTTGCTGTGGGCGCGAAAGATATTGGCGAAGTGTCGCGCAAGACCGTGTTGCGGTGGCGATACGCGCTTGCGGGAGGCTTCAACGGCGATTGCCGCGACTACTGCGGATAGGAGTGAAATGCCGCCATAAACGAGGAATGGATATCTTACAGAGGCGACAGAGGCAATATAGCCGCCAATGACAGGTCCCAAAAAGGTGCCGATACGGCTGATACCACCAAATACAGAGAGGGCGCGGCCCCTCTGGTGGACGGCTGTGGCATCGGCTAAATAAGCATACCGCGAGATGTCCCAAAGTGCGCCGCCTATCCCGCCCACAAAGCGCAGCAGGAAGACTACGGATATGGATGGTGCGAAAAAGAGGCCTGCGCCGCACAATGCAACTGTTATTACCCCCAATAGCATCGCGGATTTGCGACCAATGCGGTTGAGTAGCATGGCTGCGGGCAGATCGCCAACGAGGTGACCGATACCTTCGGCAGCGAGCACGAGACCGACGAGGCTGTAGGAAATGTCAAAAGATTTGGCGTAGAGTGGCAATATAGGGACGAGCAGGCCACTGCCCAGTCTGAGTAGAAAAGTGGGGATAAAGACGGGGAGGATAAGGGGGTTGCGGATGATTGCGTTCATTGAGGTAAAAAACAAAAATAAGAGGCGAAAAGCAACCACAACACAATGGATTTTCCAATACGCGAAATATGTTATGCGAGCAGTATTTTTTGGATTGCGGGTAGCTTGCAGGGGTTGACAGGGTTTGGTTTTAACCTGCTTTCTATACCGGCAATGGTCTTGTGGTTTCCCGCCCAGGTGGTTGTGCCCGGGGTTTTGATGTCTTATTTGCCTTTGGGCACCGGGCAATTTATTCAACTGAGGCGGGATGTAGATTGGAAGGTGCTGGGAATGATTGTGGGGAGTGCGATTGTGGGCATGCCTATCGGTGCGATTGTTTTACGCGATACAGATGCAGAGGTGATGAAGCGCGCCATTGGTCTGGCGATGGTGGTATTGGCAATTGTTTTGCAGTTGCGACCGGGTAATCCTTTCCGACATGATACACTGACCTGTGGAGGGGTGGGTATGTTCAGCGGTTTTTTGTCGTCCAGTATCGGTGTATCTGGACCACCTATCGTTCTGTTTGGGTTGAAACAGCGCTGGCCGCAGGCGATGATGCGCGCAACGCTTTTGACCTGTTTTTTGTGTACTTCCACGTTGAGTCTCAGTGTGTTGTGGGCAGTAGGGGTGTTGACGATAGAGAGTTTGCAATTTGTCCTCTGGGGTGCGCCGGGTTTGATTTTGGGATTCTTGACCGCGACCTATCTCCGCGCACGGGTTCACCAGGTGGCGGTGTTTCGCTGGATTTCGATTGGGATGGTGATGGCCGGCGGATTGGCGGCGGCGATTTTTTAAGGAGAATTTATGCGCGATATAGATACAACCATTCGCAACTTGATGTCAGAGCGCATTTTGCTGCTCGATGGCGCGATGGCGACGATGATTCAGGCTTATGATCTGGACGAGCGGGCGTTTCGAGGGGAAGACTTTGGGGATCATCCCGTTGATGTGAAGGGATGTAGCGATCTCTTGTGCCTGACACAGCCGCATTTGATCGCGGATATTCATCGTCGTTTTTTGGAAGCCGGGGCGGATATTATCGAGACGAATACGTTTAATGCCACACCGATTTCAATGGCGGAGTATCAGCTTCAGGACCGGGTTTACGATCTCAATGTGGCAGCTGCTCGGGTTGCGCGAAAAGCAGCCGACGAGATGACAGTGCACAATCCGGATAAGCCGCGATTTGTCGCGGGTGCTCTGGGACCAACGAGTTGTACGCTTTCGCTCTCTCCCAATGTGAATGATCCGGCTTTTCGCACGCATACATTTGAAGATGTGGTCAATGGGTATTACGCGCAGGTAGAGGGTTTGATGGCTGGCGGTGTGGATCTGATCCTGGTGGAGACGGTGTTCGATACCCTCACAGCCAAAGCCGCATTATTTGCCGTGTCGCGTTATTTTCTGGATCAAGGTGTGAAAGTGCCCGTGATGATTTCTGGTACGGTTGCCGATCAAAGCGGACGCACGTTGTCCGGACAGACGATAGAGGCATTCTGGTTGTCGGTGGCGCACGCACAGCCCTTGAGTGTGGGGATTAACTGCGCCCTCGGTGCGCGGGAAATGCGGCCTTATGTGGAGGCTTTATCTCATTTCGCACCGGCATTTATGAGTTGCTATCCCAATGCGGGTTTGCCCAATGAGTTTGGGGAATACGACGATTCTCCGGGCCACATGGCGGGTATTTTAGGCGATTTTGCCGCGCAGGGGTGGCTCAATATCGTGGGCGGATGTTGTGGTACCACGCCCGAATATATTGCAGCGATTGCCGAGGCTGTATCCGATAAGGCACCGAGAAAAATCCCCGAGCGGTCTTCTGTGTCGCGGTTTAGCGGCTTGGAGCCAATGATTATTTATCCCGATTCCAATTTTATTATGATTGGCGAGCGCACCAATGTGACGGGATCGCGGCGGTTTGCGCGGTTGATCAAAACGGGTGATTATGCGGCAGCACTGGCAGTTGCGCGGGAGCAGGTGGCTGGTGGCGCGAATATGATTGATGTCAATATGGACGAGGGGTTGCTCGATTCAAAAGACGCTATGGCGACGTTTTTAAAGCTGATCTCGGGCGAACCCGATATTGCGCGCGTGCCAATTGTGATTGACAGTTCCGATTTTGAAGTGATTGAAGCTGGGTTGAAATGCGTACAGGGCAAGGCGATTGTCAATTCCATTAGTTTGAAAGAGGGCGAGGCGGTTTTTAAGTCACAGGCGGAAACCGTGTTGCGCTACGGTGCTGCGGTTGTGGTAATGGCATTTGATGAGAAGGGGCAGGCGACATCGATTGAAGATAAGGTGCGGATTTGCCAGCGCGCATATCGCATTTTGACCGAAGATGTGGGGATGGATGCATCGGATATTATTTTTGATCCGAATATATTGACCGTTGCAACGGGTATTGAAGAACACAACAATTATGCGGTCAATTTTATCGAGGCTGTGAAGCAGATCAAAGACCTGTGCCCGGGCGCAAAAACGAGTGGTGGCGTGAGCAATATTTCGTTCTCATTCCGGGGCAATGATTACGTGCGCGAGGCAATTCACGCGGCTTTTTTGTATCACGCTATTCAAGCTGGTCTGGATATGGGCATTGTCAATGCCGGACAGTTAATGGTGTATGAAGAAATTCCCGAGAAGTTGCGCGTGCTGATTGAAGATGTGTTATTCAACAGGCGGAAAGATGCAACGGAACGGCTGGTGGATTTTGCCGAGTCTGTGCGATCAGAGGGCAAGAGCCGCCAAAAAGACGATGCCTGGCGGCAGGGATCGGTTGAAGATCGCTTGAAACACGCGCTATTGCACGGGCAGTCAGAGCATTTGGAAGAGGATTTGGAGGAGGCGCTTGACAGGTACAAACCACTGGAGATGATCGAAGGTCCGTTGATGGACGGGATGAATGTGGTGGGCGATTTGTTTGGCGCGGGCAAAATGTTTTTGCCCCAGGTGGTTAAAACAGCGCGCGTGATGAAGCAGGCGGTGGCGTATCTCGAGCCTTTGATGGAAGAGGATAAAGCAGGCGGCGGGGCGCGGGGCAAGGTTCTGATGGCGACGGTGAAGGGGGATGTTCACGATATTGGCAAGAATATTGTGGGCGTGGTTTTGGGATGCAATAATTACGAGGTGATTGACCTGGGTGTGATGGTGCCCGCGGATCGCATTTTGAAAGTTGCGCGAGAAGAACAGGTCGATATCATCGGGCTGAGCGGTTTGATTACGCCATCGCTCAATGAGATGGTCCATGTCGCGCAGGAGATGCAGCGCGAAGAGTTTGACGTGCCTCTTTTAATTGGGGGAGCGACCACGAGCCGCAGGCATACGGCGGTGAAAATTGCCCCGGTTTACGATTATGCAACCGTGCATGTTGTGGATGCATCGCGCGCAACAGGTGTGGTGGGTACGCTGTTGAACGCAGAGCAGCGCGATGAGTATGTGCGGGCAAATCGCGAGTCACAGCAGCGGGCATTGGCTGAGTTTGATATTTCCCGAAGGCCGCTGATTTCGTATTCGGATGCTCTATCGCGTCGCCAGGCGTTTGATTGGGCACAGGTTGATCTTCCCAGGCCCAAGTTTACGGGTGTGCAAGATTTGTGCGATTTTCCGATTTCTCAACTGGCCGATTTTATCGATTGGGGACCGTTTTTCCACGCATGGGAGTTGCGAGGCAGCTATCCGAAGATATTGAATGATCCGAATAAGGGCGCAGAGGCGCGCAAATTATTCGACGATGCGCAGGCGATGCTCAAGGCGATTGTGGATGAGGGATGGATCCAGGCACAGGCGGTGTACGGATTTTTCCCTGCAAATGCCGATGGCGACGATATTGTCGTGTTTGAAGATGAGCGGAGAGATGCCGAGCGGGCGCGGTTGCCGATGTTGCGCCAGCAGCAGGAAAAGCGCACGGGAGGACCGTATTTTTCACTGGCCGATTTTGTCGCACCCGTTGGATACGCAGATTATATCGGGATATTTGCCGTGACGGCCGGATTGGGCGTTGATGCAAAAGCCGCGGCATTTAAGCACGCATTGGACGATTATAATGCCATTTTGCTTCAGGCTATAGCGGATCGCCTGGCTGAAGCATTTGCCGAGTTTTTGCACACAAAGGCGCGGCGAGATTGGGGATATGGTCTGGACGAGGCGTTGAGCAATGAGGATTTGATCCGGGAGAGATATCGCGGTATTCGTCCCGCGCCCGGTTATCCCGCTTGTCCAGATCACACGGAGAAGCAGACTTTGTTTGATTTGCTCGGGGTTGAGCGAGAGACGGATATTCGGTTGACTGAGAATTTTGCGATGTCTCCAGCGGCTTCGGTCAGCGGATGGTATCTCGCACATCCCGATGCGCGCTATTTTGCCGTGGGCAAGATCGATGCGGATCAGGTGGCCGATTACGCACGGCGGAAGGGGATGCAGATGGACGAGATGGAACGCTGGCTGGCTCCGAATTTGGGGTATAAGTAGTATCCGCAGATGAACGCAGATGAACGCAGATGAAAGGCGAGAGGGTAGGAATTTTGTGCATTGCGTTTTAATATTTTTACCCACCTTGTTAATACTCGAAAAGTGGAGTATATTTTGAGTACCAATAAGTATGGCGGATTCACTGCCATAGACGCGAGCAATTCATAGGAAGGATATGAATATGGCAATAGAGGTTTCGGAGCTTTCGGAACGACAAGCCAAAGGCAAATCCTTTGATTTTGATGAAATGGTGTACAGCGCTGAAATGGTACGCTTCAAGCCAGGCTGTGACAGCAATTCAAATGACGCAATAGAGGCTTTTTGTCGGGAAAAAGGTATAGCAAAGTGGTATTCAAAGCTACCTGGGCTTCTTGAAAGTCATTTTCCAAATTTAGAGAGTGGCGCATTCAGTCTCGAAAAAGATGATGAGTCTGACGATGTTTTTGTTGAGGTATTGTTCTCTGTCACGGGTGATCGAAAAGAGATTTATGAATATTATGATAGATTTCTCGATACCTGGGTCGAGGATGTTCCAGCAAAAGCAAGAGCATATTTCCAACTTCTTTTAGATATTGCGGAATAGCCAATGCAGCCAAATGAATTTTTTACTGTAGCACTTGATCTTGCAAAAAATTCTCCTTCAGCGGCTGAAAAACGGACTGCTATTAGCCGTGCCTATTATGCTTCATATCATATAGGGGCTAACATTATTCAGAATTTAGGTGGACGGGTTGGGAGAGGTTCCAACGCACATGGAAATGTATTTGGTTCTCTTTGTGGATGTAGTATCAAGGATGTGGCAAAATTGGGTGAGAAAATCAAAAGCCTACATGGCTGGCGCCGACGGGCCGATTATGTTCTCACCGATACGCTGGTCGAAAAAGACAGTAATGTTCAGCAGGTATTGCTGGATGCAACGGAGATTATTAATAATCTGGAAGAGATATGCCTGCACAGTTCAGATAAAGATCGGATTCAAGAAGATATACTTCAATACTTGCACGAGAATACATAATCGTACAATCACTGGGCATCTTTGATGAGACGAGAATATGAACAAGATTTATGTTGAGTATCGAGACAAAGGCTATTGGATTGCAAATAGTCGGGTCTCGCTGGATACCATTGTTTATGCTTTTCTGGATAGTCAATCTCCTGAGAGCATTGCCCAATCGCTTCCTGTACTGACACTCGAACAGGTCTATGGAGCTATTGCATTCTATCTTGCCCATCAGGCAGAAATTGAGACATATCTTGAGAGAGCGAAAACAGATTTCGAGATACAGCGAAAAGCGTCCCGAGAATCAGATCCTGTGTTTTATCAGAAATTAGCGGATGCACGACGCCGCGTTTCAACAATACACAAAATCAATTGATTATGATAACTACCTGTGCGAGAATAAGTTATGTATTCGAGTGGTTTTCCTGCTATCCTATACTACAGCTTGATACAATCTAACCTCAGCCGAAATCGGTCAAGTCCAAAAAGTTCTGTAAAATTGTAGCCCCGTGATAGGGGTCAGAGTTT
>JAPPAB010000002.1 GCA_026705765.1 Gemmatimonadota bacterium | reverse complement strand
TGCCGCAGTGTCTCGCGGCCGGGCATAGTATCGCCCGTCTTCCAATCGACAATGGAACGGCCAGACCACGACCACATCGAACGCGCCATTTACCGGTGACACGATGGACATGGCGGTAACAGTCACAGCCGAAGACAACACCACCCAAGTGACCTACACCATCACAGTCAACCGCGGTGCCCCATCGATAGACGCAACGCTAAGCAGCTTGACCATCAACCCCGGCGTGCTGAACCCGGCATTCGATCCAAAGACATTGGACTACACCGTCTCAGTAGCAAACGAGGACTCGACCATAACGGTTACAGCAATAGCCAATAATCCGGGTGCAACCATAACCATCAACGGACAGACCGCGACCACATTGGACGTATCACTTGTCGAAGGCGAAAACACCATCACAGTAGTAGTCACAGCCGAAGACGGCACCACCCAGGTGACCTACACCATCACAGTCACCCGCGAAGCACCGGTCCCACAGGTAACCATCTCGGCAAGTACCACACCCATCACCGAAGGCACGGCTACAACCTTCACAATCACAGCAAACCCTGCACCCACAGCCGAACTGACCGTGAACCTGAGTATAACCGAGACCGGCAAGGTCATCAGCGGCACACCGCCCGCGACCATCACCATCAACGCCAACCAGACCACCGCTACTCTCACAGTCGCAACAGAAGACGACAATGTAGATGAAGAAGCCAGTGTAATAACCGCGACACTACAGGCAGGAACAGACTACACAGTGGGCGATCCATCCTCAGCGAGCGTAACCGTAAACGACAACGACGCTGCCCCCAACAATCCAGCCACAGGCGCCCCAACAATCATCGGCACACCTCAAGTGGGCCAAACACTAACAGCAGACGTCTCGAACATCCGGGATGCCGACGGCCTCGAAAATGTCACCTACATCTATCAGTGGATCCGCGTAATCGGCGGTGTGGAAACCGAAATCTCAGGCGCCATAGGTGCGACATACGAAGCCGCAACAGCCGACATTGGTTCCCGGATAAAAATTCGGGTAAACTTCACCGATGATGCCAGCAACGCCGAAGAATTGGAAAGCGAATTGACAGCAATCGTCACGGCACCAGTAGTGCCCGTCGTAACAATCTCGACAAGTACCACAACCATCACCGAAGGCACGGCTGCCACATTCACAATCACAGTGACCCCTGCACCCATAGCCGAACTGACCATCAACGTGAACATCAGTGAAACCGGCAACGTCATCAGCGGCACACCGCCCACGACCATCACCATCAGCACCAACCAGACCACTCTAACCGTCGCAACAGCCGACGACAATACAGATGAAGAAGCCAGCGCAATAACCGCAGCACTACAAGCTGGAACAGGCTACACAATGGGCACACCATCCGCGGCGAGCATAACCGTCAACGACAACGACCTGCCCCCGAACTCGCCAGCCACAGGCACCCCAACAATCACCGGCACACCGCAAGCAGGTCAAACACTAACCGCGGACATCTCTAACATCCAGGATGCCAATGGCCTCACCAATGTATCGTACACCTATCAGTGGATCCGTCTGGTAGGCAGTGTGGAAACCGAAATCATCGGCGCCACGGGTGTGACATACCAAATCACAATAACCGATGTTGACCGCCAGCTAAAAGTTCGGGTCAACTTCACCGACGACCTGGGCTATCCCGAAGAATTGGAAAGCGCATGGACAGCAATTATTACACCAGAGGAACCCCGCGTGATAAAATTAGACGGATGGCTGGCGCGATTTGGGCGAACAGCATCAAATCACGTAATCGAAACCGTGCGCGAACGCGTGAGGGGACACGTGGGCACCAACCATGTGGTAATCGGCGGATACAACCTGCACGAGATGAACTATAACGGACTATTTTTTAATCCGGCACTGATCCCGGGCGAATCCCCAATGAGATTCAGCATTGAGGCCGCGCAGAGTGATCAAAACAAAGAGATATTGAAGCAAATAATATCGAGCACATCATTTGCCCTGTCTGGCACAATGGGACCGCATAGCGAACCTCGATGGGCAGTGTGGGGCCGGGGCGCAACAACGCGCTTTAGTGGCACCGACGACGATCAGACAGTAGAAGGCGACGTAACATCGGTCATGCTGGGCATCGACTATGGAGATAACAGTTTCCAGGGCGGGCTTGTCCTATCCTACGCCATGGGCGATGGCATACTGGGCACCATAGCCAATACCCGCGACGAATGGTCCGTAGAGACAACACTAACGGGTATTTACCCCTGGGCGCGCCTCGCACTGACAAACCGATTCTCTGTATGGGGAATGCTGGGCTACGCCGGAGGCGATCTGCCCCTATCGCTCGAAGGCATCAAGCAATTAGAGACAGACGCAAACATGGTCATGGGAGCCATTGGTACCCGCACCGATTTAATCGGATCGACCTATCATGACGGATTCTCATTATCACTGGCGTCTGATATGATGCTATCGCGCGCAAATGCGGATGATCTGAGGGACTTGCTGGAAAACAAGGGTACTGCGAGCCGCGCACGCGTATTATTAGAAGGATCACACGTACTCTGGATCGCCGGGGGATCACTGCAACCATTGGCCGAGGTGGGAATGCGGTATGATGGCGGCGATGCAGACACGGGCATGGGGATAGAAATTGGAGCCGGGATGCGCTATGTATTGACCTCGCTGGGTCTGACGATTGAGGGTCGGGTACGCGGCCTCATAGCACACCAGGAAGGCAGTTATGAAGAATGGGGCGGCTCGGGCACAATCCGCCTATCTCCAAACCCATCAGGCGAAGGGCTATCGCTTCGGATATCGCCAACATGGGGCGACGCATCTGGCAGCGCACTTACCCTGTGGTCGAAGCCCGACATGAGCGACATCGCATCTGGTCGCAACTCAGAACGCCATGTATCTAACCGCGTATCCACCGAAATAGCTTATGGCGTGCCGTTGGGCGATAAATTAGTTGCAACGCCATTTGTCGGCCTACAAAACAGGCACAAACGGATCGGCGTCGGCTTGCATAGAGATTCGTTATTCGGCCTTGCAGTCGAAGGCATGCAACACAATCGGGACCTTGCCCTGCGGATTCGCGCGGGCATGCATACGCAACACATCATCCTCCGCCTTGAAGGCAGCCTCGATACATATGGTCACCACGCCTACTTCAGGCTACACCACGATATGAAGTAAGAAGGGAGAAAGCCCCCCTTCACACTTCCTACTTCACACTTCCCCAACATGACCCTCAAGACCCTGAACCACATCCTTTCCAAATTCCGCAACCTCGCCATCCTCGTCATCGGCGACTACTTCCTCGACCGCTATCTCATCACCGACCCCGACCTCGCCGAAACATCCATCGAAACTGGCCTTGAAGCGCACCAAATAGTCGCCATTCGCAACCAGCCCGGCGCAGCCGGCACCATCACCTCCAACCTCTGCGCCCTCGGCATTGGACACATCTATGCCCTGGGCATAATCGGTCGCGACGGTCAGGGCTATGACCTCAAACAGGGATTGCGCGCCACGGGTGTAGATATCACCCACCTCATCGAAACACCCGACCGCTTTACCCCGACTTATACCAAACCCATAAACAAAAAAACAGGCGCTGAAATGGAACGCCTGGACATAAAAAATCGAACGCCACTACCCCTCGACCTCGAAAATCAACTCATCAAAACCCTGCACAACCTCCTCCCCCTCGTAGATGGCGTCATAGCCCTCGACCAGGTACAGGAACCCAACTGCGGTGTACTCACAGATCGCGTCATCGCCGAACTCGCAAGCCTCTCCAAAACCCATCCCAACACCGTCTGCTTTGCCGACTCCCGCACCCGCATCACCAACTTCAAAAATATCATCCTCAAAGCCAACCGCGACGAAGCCATACACGCCACAGGAGAACGCGACCTCAACCAATGTGCCCGCATCTTTTCTCAGCGCACCGGCAAACCCGTCTTCATCACCCTTGGGCCCGACGGCATTCTCGTTGCCAACAACGAAAACCTCACGCATATTCCCGGTATAAAAGTTCCATCCCCCATCGACATTGTGGGCGCAGGCGACAGCGTCTCCGCATCCGTGGTCTCCGCACTTTGTGCCAGCGCATCACTATCCGACGCTGCCCAAATCGGCGTATTAGCCTCATCTATCACCATACAACAAATCGGCACAACCGGCACAGCCTCGCCCGAACAGATCGCAAAGCGATTTCGAGACACCCAAACGTCTTAAAAGGAATCTCCATGTCTGACAAACCCAACTTCATCGTATTCATGAGCGACGACCAGGGACACCGCGACCTCTCTTGCATGGGCGCGACCGACTTCCAAACCCCCAACTTTGACCGCATCGCATCTCGGGGCGCCAAACTCACCCGCTGGTATTCCAATGCCCCCATCTGCTCCGCTGGGCGCTGCGGCATACTCACCGGACGCTATCCCATCGCCGCGGGCATTCCCGGCAACGTAGGCGTAACTGCCGACGGCCTGTCACCGGACTTGCCAACCATACCCAAAGCACTCAAAAAACTGGGCTATCAAACCTACATGTCGGGCAAATGGCACCTGGGCAACCGCGAACCCTTCTTGCCGCACAACCACGGCTTTGACCACTGGTTTGGCTTCACCAACGGCTGTATTGACTACTACTCGCACATCTTCTACTGGGCACTATCCTCGAAAAACCAGGCGCGGCACGACCTCTGGGAAGACGGAAGAGAAGTGTATCACAACGGCACCTACTTCGTCGATCTCATGCGCGACAAAGCCATTGAATACATCCAAAAAGCCAAAAACGATGGACGACCCTTCTTCATGTACATCCCCTTCAACACCCCGCACTATCCCCTGCACGCGCCAGAAGAATACATGGAACGCTATGCACACCTATCTCGCTCGCGACAACTCATGACCGCCATGCTCACCGTCATGGACGACGCCATCGGCAAAATCCTCGACGAACTCGAGCGACTGGACCTCTTTGACAACACCTGCATCTTTTTTCAACCCGATCACGGCCCCTCGCGCGAACCGCGCAACTGGACCGACGGCACAGACCTCCCCTATCCCGGCGGCGACACAGGGGGCCTGCGCGGACACAAAGGCACCCTCTGGGAAGGCGGCATTCGCGTCCCCACCCTCATGAGCTGGCCCGAGCGCGTACAGGGCGGAAAAACCATCGACGAAATCGGCATCGGCATGGACATCTTCCCCACCATCCTCACCGCCGCAGGTGGCGATCCCGAACAATACAACCTCGACGGCACAGACATTCTCCCCATGATCGCCGACAACGTCCCCTCACCGCACGGCGACCTCTTCTGGACACAAGGACCCAAAGGCAACACCCGTGTGATACAACGCGACCGCTACAAACTCCTCCTCGACGGCAACGAAATACATCTCGCCAACCTCGACACCGACCCCAACGAAACCACCAACATCGCGGGCGACGAACCCGACCTCACCAGCGACCTCCTCACCCGCCTCAACGAATGGCATGCATCTGTAACCTGACCCCTACCCTCTCCCCCCCTTCACACTCCACACCGAACCCGACGTATAAGTATTGCGCTCAGAACACAAAAACTCAATCACCTCGGCCACCTCCTCCGGATCTGAATACCGCCCCATCGCCTGCCCCGGAGGACTGGCAATATACTCGGGCGAAAACCTCGGCACCACCATCTCCGTCAACGCCCGCCCCGGTTCCACCCCATTGACAAACACACCCTGTTTGCAATACGCATTGCCCAACGCGCCGATAAACGAATAGACCGCCCCCTTCGACACCGAATAAGGCACCTGATTTGGACTGCCATTGCGCGCACCCGAAGTAATCGTCACACAGCGCCCCCAACCCCCTTCCAGCATATGGGGAATTGCCGCCTGGTGAAAATGATAAACCCCGTACACATTGATACGCATCACCTTATCAAACTGCGCCACAGGCTGCTCAAAAAACGGCTTCTCCCATCCCAAAACACCCGCACAGCACACCAGAATATCCAGCCTCCCAAAACGCGCAACCGCTTGTGCCACACACGCCTGAACAGCGGACTCATCCGTCACATCGGTCTCCACAAACAACGCCTCCTGTCCCAAAGCCTCAATCTTTTCAACCATCTCCACCCCCTCTCTTGCCAAAACATCGGCAATAACAACATCCCGTCCCTCCTCCGCAATCCGGACCGCCGTTGCCCCACCAATACCCCGTGCTCCTCCCGTAATAAGAGCAACTCGCCGTTCCTTCTCTGCTGCAAAACGCAAATTCGACATCTCACCCTCCTCGTATTCTATTGCCCATTATCGTCTCATCGCGTAATATAACCCAAGTTGTGACCAATTCCACACCTGAATACAAGGAGCTAATCCATGAAAATCGACCAGGTCGAACACTTCCTGCTCGGCAATAGCTATGTCGTCCGCCTCACCACCGACACCGGCATCTCCGGCATTGGAACCTCTGCTTGCTGGGGCTATCCCGAAGCCATCCAAGCCATCGCCAGAGTCTTCAAAGAATACCTCATCGGACAAAATCCCATGCGCATTGAACACCACTGGCAGCACCTCTACCGCATGGCGCCCTTTCGCGGCACCGCACTTTGCGGCGCAGTCAGCGCAATGGACATCGCCCTGTACGACATCAAAGGCAAACACTTTCAAGTCCCGGTCTGGGAACTCCTCGGCGGCAACTGCCGCGACAAAATTCGCCTGCACCTCCTCGCGGGTGGTCCCACACCCGAACAAATGTATGAAAACGCAAAAGCCGCTGTTGCCGAAGGCTTCACCGCCATCAAATTTGATCCCATCACAGCCGGATACCAGAACCAAGCGCAATCTCGCATCATACAAAACGCCGTCGAAATCGTCGCCGCTGCCCGCGAAGGTGCCGGACCCGATGTAGATCTCATCGTAGAAGTCCACCGCAAACTCACCCCAATGGTCGCCGTAGCCCTGGGCGAAGCCCTCATCCCCTATCACCTCTACTTCATGGAAGACCCCATCCAGATAGACACCATCACAACCCAGGCTGAAATCGCCAAACGCATCCCCGTACCCCTGGGCAATGGCGAGCGCTTCACCTCGATATGGGAATTTCGCGAACTCCTCGAACACGGCGGACCCCAATACGTGCGCCCGGACATAGCTCTGGCAGGAGGCCTGACCCACTGCAAGAAAATCGCCGCCATTGCCGAATCCTATCACTGCGCGGTCGTCACCCACAACTTTCTCAGCCCCCTGGGCACAGCCGCATCCCTTCACCTCGACGCCAGCATCCCCAACTTCATCACCCAGGAATACTCCAAAAACGACGAAAGCGAACGCAACGCCGTGTACAAATGTGCGCACAAACGCGAAGGCGGCTATATCCCCCTTCCCGAAGCCCCTGGCCTTGGCGTCGAACTCGACGACGCCAAAATCCCCGACACGCCCTTTGCCCCCTTGACCAAAGTCAATACACCCAGACGAGAGGACGGATCAATCGCGTATGCGGTGTAATGAGACGTGAGATGTAACCACCGATAACCACAGATTAAAAGTGCATCCAAAATCGTGGAAAATAACCTTTCACTCTTTTGGAGCACAACATGAACAATCCCGAAGAAGTTGAATTTCAATTCAGTACTCAGAAATTTGAAGAAGAATGGGTCGGAAAAGCCCTCAAAAATTTTCAAGAAGACGGCTGGTTTTCAGGCGTTCTCTATCGCGTCAAAGGTGGCAAAGAAGCGCAGGTCTATTGTTGCAAAGCATCTCCTGGTATGGGGGTGGACCTCATTGCCGCCAAAATTTATCGTCTCCGCCGCAACCGCGCGATGAAAAATTACGCCCAATACCAGCAAGGCCGACACATCACCTCCGACAAACGCTACCTTCGCGCTCTCAAAAAGAAAACCCGCACCGGTAAAGCCGTAGAAGATCGCGCCTGGCTCAAACACGAATTTCGCACCCTGCAAATGCTCTACAATGCAGGTGCCGACGTACCCCAACCTTTTGAATTATCCGGCAACACCCTGCTCATGGAGTACATCGGCGACCGCTATTCTGCTGCACCTCTGCTTCAAGAAGTGCGCCTCAAACCCGAAGAGGCCCGACCGCTCTTTGACCGCTGCATTGAAAACGTTGAAATCTTCCTCTCCTGCGACAGCATCCATGGTGACTTATCGGCCTTTAACATCCTCTATTGGAATGGGGCCATTACCGTCATCGACTTTCCGCAAGCTGTTGACCCCTTCGACAATCCCAGTGCTTTTTCTCTCCTCGTCCGCGATGTCGAACGCGTGTGTCAATACTTCTCACGCTACGGCATTCAATCCAGCCCCGTGGACATCGCCGCCGATCTGTGGCGTCGGTATATGCGACGCGAGTTATAACCTATTTGATCTCATCAAAATACCTCTGCTCAACATCAATATTGAATCCGAACGCGAAGGATTTGAAAAAGAATGGCGCGACTTTTGGGAATCGCCAAGAGAAATCACCTGTCAAATTTTCCTTCCCTGTGTATATTTTATCTATACCAGCTCAAATTGACCCTAATCCCTCGCGCAAGCACAATTCAATGTCCACGTCCAAAACCGATTACAAAACCGCCATCCTCAATGCGGTATCAAACCCCGAAACCTTTCTCAGGCTTACCCTGAGCCATCCGCGTCGCGGCACAACCTATAACAAAATCGCCGTCCGCAAGGTTCAGATCAAAAACGCGCCCCACCTCCAGATCGCGCGATATAGCCGCAGGCAAGACATCACGGAAAACATCCCACTGGCCGACGCGAACGCCGCGCTCGGCGAACTACTCGCCTTGCCCTTCGCACAAATCCACGTACAAAATAGCCACGAAGACCTCCACATTCGCATCACAAAAAAAGGCCGCGCACTATTCAAACGCGCAAAACCCTCGCGTCCAAACATCAAACCCACTCTCTCGCACAACCGCGTCAAACACCACCCCCTATCCGACAACCGACCCGACGCCTTTCTACAGGGCCTCGGCATCATGGATCACAACGGGTGCGTGCGCGCATCCATGCGCGACAAATTCAAACAAATCAACGCCTTTCTCCACCACTTACAACCCGTCATACCAGCATCGAAACGCCCCCTCACCCTCATAGACTGCGGCTGCGGCAACGCGTATCTCACATTTGCAGCGTATCACTACCTGAACAACATACAGAACATCCCCGCGCGACTCATCGGCATTGATCACAACCCATCCCTCATCGCCAAATGTCGCACCCTCGCCCGTGACCTCGGCTGGACAAACCTCGCCTTTCACAATTCCAGCATCGCCGACTTCACCCCCCAAACACCACCCGACATCGTCTTTAGCCTGCACGCCTGCGACACCGCAACCGACGACGCCATTGCCCGCGCCGTACAGTGGAACAGCCCTGTCATCCTCGCAGCCCCCTGCTGCCAGCACGAACTGCGCCCACAACTCGACGCATCTGTCTTCGCACCCGTAATGGCGCACGGCATCCTCAAAGGGCGCACCGCCGACATCCTCACCGACGCCTGCCGCGCACAACTCCTGCGCATATTGGGCTATCGCACCGAACTCATCGAATTCATCGACTCCAAACACACGCCTAAAAACATCCTCATCCGCGCAAAAAAAATCGCCCGAACAAGCGATCCAGCCCTCGTTCGGGAGTATTGCACCATGCGCGACTTCTGGCACATCACCCCCAGCCTCGAACAACTGCTCGCCCGCGAACTCGCGCCCCTCTTATCCTGATTTTCCAAATTGGAGAACCCGCATGAGACATCTTATTGTAATTTGTATCTTGAGCTTCGTACATCACCCTGCATTTGCACAGGACGGAAAAGCCCTGTACGCGACATACTGCGCGCAGTGTCACGGTCCCGACCTGAGAGGGGGCAATGCACCGAGCATGGTGGATGGCATCTGGAAATACGGAGACGGACGCGGCTACCGCATCCGCAACATCAAAAACGGACTCACCGAACTGGGCATGCCCGGCTATGAAAAACAGCTCACAAACAGACAGATCACAATGATCGTGGATTTTATCGAACAGATGGAAAAAGAAGTGGGCCAACCCAAACCCCCGCCACCCGACTTTGTACAAACACTCGACTACGACATAAATGTCGATATCTGGGTACAGGACCTGCAAATCCCCTGGGGAATCGACTTTATCGACCCACAAACAGCACTCATTACCGAACGTCCGGGCACGCTGCGAATGGTAAAAAACGGAAAACTCCTCGATCCCATTGCGGGAACGCCCCAGGTGGTTCACGAAGGACAGGGCGGATTAATGGACGTGGCAATAGACCCCAATTACCCTGAAAACGGCTGGATCTACCTCGCCTACAGCCATGAACTCGCCCACCGCGAAGGACAGCGCCGATCCCCTGCAATGACCCGCATCGTACGCGGTCACATAGAGAATAACACTTGGGTCAACCAACAAGTAATCTACGAAGCCCCGCATGAAACCTATCTCATAACCCGGCATCACTACGGCACCCGCATCGTATTCGACGCAAACGGATACCTCTACTTTGCAATAGGAGACCGGGGCTTGCAAAACCAGGCACAGGACTTGACCCGACCAAACGGCAAAGTCCACCGCATCCACACAGACGGACGCATCCCCAAAGACAATCCCTTTATGAGCCAGGAAGGCGCCCTCAAAACCATCTATTCCTATGGCCATCGCAATCCCCAGGGCATGGCAGTCAACCCGGTCACCGGAAAAATATGGGACGGCGAACACGGACCAATGGGCGGTGACGAACTAAACGTCGTAGCCAGAGGAAAAAACTACGGATGGCCTGAAATCACCTACGGCCTCAACTACAACGGCACAATCGTATCCGACCGCGTCAGCCAACCCGGAATGGAACAACCAACCCTTTATTGGCGACCCTCAATCGCCATCTGCGGCATCAACTTTTACCAGGGCACTATGTTCCCCAAATGGCAAAACAAATTGCTCGTAGCATCCTTAAAATACGAAGATGTACGGGTACTCTCCGTTGACGGAGACCGCGTCCTGCACGAAGAAGTGATCCTCAAAAACGCGGGACGGGTGCGCGAGGCTATATCCGGGCCAGACGGCGCAGTGTACGTCGTCCTCAACCAGCCCGATGTGATCTTGCGCTTAACGCTGAGTGAAGAGAGATAGATCTATTCAGGAGCACTGCATCTCATGGCACTCGCGCAACCCGTAAACAACACCGAAGCCTTGCCCAATCGCGACCGCGTAACCGCGCGCTGTGTCTTGCTGGGATTGGGACTCGTCATAAGCGTGAACACCTGGCCCATCTACGGGCTATATGTCATCCACATCAACCAGATGGTATTCAGCTACATGGCGATGGCACTCATGATCCCATTTGTAGTGCTATCCCTGGGGCTGAACGTACTCCTGCGAAAATTCTGGCCCCGCGCCGCATTTTCCCCCCTCGAAATGGCCATCGTCTTCTCCATGGGACTGGTGGGCGCATTATTCCCCCTCATGAACTTCACCGGCCTGATCATGGGGCACCTCGCAACCCCCTATTATTTTGCCTCGGCACAAAATCGGTGGTCCGAATTTCTCCATCCCCACTTGCCCCGCTGGTTATTCCCCACAGATGAAAACGGCGCCATGCGTCTCTTCTTCGAAGGCCTGCCACCCGGCCATGCAATACCGTGGGAAGTCTGGATCGTCCCCCTATTCTGGTGGTTTGCATTTGCAGGCGCAATCATCTGGACCTGCTTGTGCATCGCCGTAATTTTGCGACGCCAGTGGTCCGAACACGAAAAACTACCCTTTCCCGCGGCACAGGTCGCACTGGAACTCGTACGAGAAGAAAGCAAAAAAATATGGCCCCCCCTCGTAGGACGCCCGGCATTCTGGATCGGCATGGCAATCCCACTCACCGTAATATGCTGGAATATCCTGTCGTATTTCATGCCCGACTTCCCCAAAATACCAATCACCCGCGCGGGCGACGGCGTCACATTTTTGCACATCAGCCGATACATTCCAGATCGGTACTTCTATATCGGCATACAATTCTTCATCGCGGGATTTGCCTACTGGACCAGCCTGGAAGTACTATTCTCCATCTGGTTTTTTTACTTACTCGTCGTAGCCGAAGTCTATACCTTTAACCGCATCGGATACACCATTGGAACACCCGGCTTGTGGTCCTCAACACACGCGGCCAATGCGTGGCAGGCATTTGGCGCACTCGCATGTATGCTATGCCTGGGATTGTGGATGGGACGCGAACACCTCAAAGGCGTCTGGCAGGCCATCAGAGGGCGAAAAAAATTAGACGACGCCGAAGAACTCATGTCCTACCGCACCGCGGGCATAGGTGGCCTGACCGGATTATTATTCATCATCGGATGGCTACACACCGCGGGCATGGCCTGGTATGTAATTATCCCCTTCTTAATCGGCATGGGCATATTATATGTGGGCATCGCCCGCGTCATAGCCGAAAGCGGACTGGTCTATTTGCGCGGCTCCATGATGCCCCCAACCTTCGCCCTCTACACCCTCGGCTCGGCGAATATCCCGGCGGCGAGCATGGCAAATTTTGCGTTCTCCTTCGCGTATTTTACAGACGCCAAAAGCCTCGCCATGGCCAGCATGGCGCATTGCTCGTGGATCACGGCAGCCATAAAAGGACGCAAACGCATGGTCGCAATAGCCCTCGTATTAGCCGGCATAGCAGCCGCCATCTCATCAGTAGCATTCACACTGTATTTGGGCTATGAAACAGGCGCATATAACTTTAGAGCATTTGAATTTCGCACACACCCGCGGATCTTCGACTACTGGATCCGACAGATGCAAACCTTTAACCCACCCGACTGGAATCGAATAGGCTTTTTCGGCTTTGGCGCAGCCGGAATGGCGCTATTGACATTCTTGCGGTATCGCGTATCCTGGTGGCCCTTACACCCGGTTGGATTCGCCATCATGGAAACCCAGGCCGTGCGGGGAACGATCTTCACCATCTTTCTCGTATGGCTGTGCAAATTGCTCATCTTGCAAATTGGCGGCATCGCCCTATACCGCAAAGGCCAGCCCTTATTTCTCGGTATCCTCGTCGGATTCATCCTCGGCGTGGCAATCTCGGCAACAGTAGATACCATCTGGTTCCCCGGCAGCGGGCACTCGGTTCACCATTGGTAATCCAAAATGAAAAAACATCCCCCAGACAAACCCTCATCCCTCGCCCAGGCCTATCGCAGTGTAGGCCCCTATTTAACCCTGGGCATTCAACTCATCGCCACAATATTGCTATGTGTATTCGCCGGACACTGGGCAGATGGCAAATTCGACACCGCGCCCCTGTGGACCTTAATCGGTGGCCTGGTAGGCATTGCCGCGGGATTTTACCACTTCTTCAAAGCCGTCTTAAAAATGGACCGCAAATCGGAGGAAGACCCGTGAGATCTTTTGTCAAACAAATTGCCATCGTCCTGCTGGTATTCTGGGTCCTCGGAGGCTACCCCCTCTACCTTTGGAAAGGAACTGACGTACTCATTGCCGCAGGCGTTGGTTGTGCAATCTGCACGCTAAATGCACTCGCTGGTGCCTATCTCGCACTGTGGGGCATGCGCCGGGATAATCGCACATTTATGACCGTCGTATTCGGTGGAATGGGGATTCGCCTAATTATTGTACTGATTTTCTTTTTTGTCGCACTAAAATTAGTTAAACTTCACGTTTTTAGCTTGACTCTTTCACTATTTTTATTTTACGTAGTATTTCAGATTTTAGAGATTCGGTTCTTCGTAGGGCGTCCGCCCGACAAAGCCAATAATTCAGGAGTCTGACGGATGGCAGCACAGGCAGAGGAGCAAAGCAGCGGCAGTTTCATCCTCGAGCATATCACAGACCATCACGAGCTACATCTCGGTCCACTCCATATCCCTTTACCCCATATTGAGCTTTTTGGCGTTGATATGTCCATTACGGGCCACCTGGTCATGATGTGGGTCGCCTCGCTATTACTCATTCTCACCCTCATTATTTCCACAAAACGACGCGGACTCATACCCTCGGGCTTTGCCAATGCGATTGAAGCCATCGCCATATTTATCCGCGACGACGTCGCCGTGCCCAACCTGGGAGAGCGGGACGGGCCGAAATACATGCCGTTTTTAATGACGGTCTTTTTCTTTATCCTCTTCTGCAATCTATTGGGATTAATACCCTTTGGACAAACCGCAACCGGCAATATCAATGTAACAGCCACACTGGCGGGCATCTCGTTTGCAATGATGCTCGGAGCCGGGATCAAACACAACGGCCTGTTCGGCTTTTTCAAAGGCTTGATCCCCCCCAATTTGCCAATTGCACTGCTGCCGCTCATGATCCCGCTGGAATTTCTGGGCCTCTTGACCAAACCATTTGCACTGTGCATTCGTCTCTTTGCCAATATGCTGGCCGGTCACGTCGTAATATTGTCTCTGATCGGCATCATTTTTATTCTCGGTTATTTTGTCGCCCCCATTGCCATTGCTTTTGCATTGGCAATGTACATGTTGGAAATTTTCATAGGTTTTCTTCAAGCTTATGTATTCACGCTCCTGACCGCCCTGTTTGTGGGCCTGTGTATTCACCAGGAGCATTGATTGTATCAATTCACAAGGAGGAGTACTGTGGAAGGTCTTGGCGCTGAAGCTTACGGTTATTTGTCCGCTGGTATTGGTGCTGGGTTAGCCGCACTGGGTGCTGGCGTGGGCATCGGTCAAATTGGTCGAGGTGCAGTAGAAGGCATCTCTCGTCAACCCGAAGCAATTGGCGATATTCGGTCAACGATGATCATTGCTGCGGCACTGGTCGAAGGTGTGGCATTGTTCGGCGTGGTCATCTGCGTATTGCTGGTATTCAAATAAACCGCGCGAACCAAACGCGGTGAAAGAGAGACATAACAATGGATTTGTTGAGTCCAAACCCCGGCTTGATTATCTGGACGCTCATCACATTTGTGCTCGTATTGCTCGTCTTGAAGAAATTTGTTTGGGGACCGTTATTATCGGCACTCGACCAGCGAGAAACGCGCATCCGCGAAGCACTCGAGCAAGCCGATAAAGCGCGTGCCGAAGCTGAAAGGTCCGCCGAAGAGAACAAACAGGCACTCGTACAGGCGCAGGCAGAAGCTCAGGCTGCAATTAACAAAGCGCGCGAAGACGCCGAACAAGTCGCTCGAGACGTGCAAGAACGCGCCGAAGCCGACGCCCAACAGCTTCTCGAACAGGCGCGTCGCACCATACAACAAGAGCGCAATCAGGCCCTTCAGACATTGCGTCAGCAAACAGCCGAACTGGCGATTCTCGCTGCCGGACAATTGCTGGAGGAAAATTTGGACGATGAGCACAACAAAAAAATCGTAGATGATTTCATCAACCGCATGCCAGAACATTCCTGAGTTCGGAGTTTTTTGTGAGCCAATCCGCCGTTTCCATCCGATACACCAGCGCATTGATCGATGCCGCGCAAGACAGCGGGGTATTGGATCGGGTTGAAGCCGATGTACAGGCATTATTGGACTTATTGCACGCCTCGGAAGACCTGCGGGGATTTGTCGCAGACCCCATGATGCGATCCGAACAAAAGCGCGCGGTATTGAACAATTTGCTCGCCGGAAAAATTGAGGACATAACCCTCAGATTTTTGCTGCTGCTCTGCGACAATCGCCGCGAGCGCGTACTGCCCGAGATATTGTCGGACTTCCTATCCGTATTGGAAGACCGGCGCGGTCAGGCCACGGCGCAGGTGACGGTCGCTGCGCCCCTGTCCTCTGAGCAGGAAACGCAATTAATTGCAAAACTCTCGACCTATTCTGGCAAACAGGTGCGATTGGAAACCACAATAGACGAACAATTAAAGGCCGGGTTTGTGGTGCGGCTCGGCGACCGTGTATTTGATGGCACGCTGGCCACGCAACTCAATCGGTTGCGACAGCGCCTCGTGTCTGATTAACTTGCTAAAGCAGTACATCCCTTGCAGGTATTTCGGGATGTGCAACACCGCAACCATCCGTGTTCATCGGTGTTTATCTGTGGTTGCTTTTAGAGAAGGCAGGCAAAACATGGCGACGAATTTGCAGATTCGCCCCGACGAAATTTCGGCACTGCTCAAACAGCAGATCCTGGACTCCAGGACTGAAATAGACGTCTATGAAAGCGGCACCGTCCAGCAGGTGGGCGATGGCGTGGCCCGCGTACAGGGGCTGGGCAATGTGCAGACCAGTGAACTGGTCGAATTTCCCAACGGCATTATGGGGATGGCGCTCAACCTCGAAGAAGACAACGTGGGCTGTGTGCTATTTGGCGATGACACATTGATCCGCGAAGGCGACGAGGCCAAACGCACCGGACGCATTGCCGAAGTGCCCGTGGGCGAAGCCCTCCTGGGCCGCGTGGTAAATCCACTCGGCATGCCAATAGACGGCAAAGGCCCAATCAACCCCGAAGCAACACTACCCATTGAACGCAAGGCACCCGGCGTCATCGAGCGACAGCCCGTAACCGAAGCCCTGATGACCGGATTAAAAGTAATCGACTCAACCGTGCCAATCGGGCGGGGGCAGCGCGAACTGATCATCGGCGACCGGCAAACGGGCAAGACGGCGATAGGCGTCGATACCATCATCAACCAGAAAGACAGCGACGTAAAGTGCATCTATGTCGCCATTGGGCAAAAAGCCTCTACAGTTGCCAAAGTCGTAGCCGAACTGGAAGCCAATGGCGCAATGGAATACACCATTGTCGTATCGGCCACAGCCAGTGAACCCGCCCCACTTCAATTCCTATCACCCTATTCGGGTTGCTCAATGGGCGAGTATTTCCGCGACAAGGGCGAACACGCGCTGATTATTTACGACGATTTGTCCAAACAGGCGTGGGCTTACCGCGAAATGTCCCTGGTATTGCGCCGCCCGCCGGGCCGCGAAGCCTATCCCGGCGACGTATTTTATTTGCATTCGCGTCTGCTCGAGCGCGCCGCCAAAATGAGCGACGAACAGGGCGCGGGTTCGCTCACCGCATTGCCCGTCATTGAAATTCTGGAAGGCGATGTCTCCACCTTTGTGCCCACCAATGTAATATCGATTACCGACGGACAAATCCTGCTCAAACCCGAATTGTTCTACGCGGGTATCCGCCCCGCCATGGACGTGGGCGCCTCGGTATCGCGCGTGGGCAGTTCGGCACAGACGAGCGCGATGAAAGCCGTTGCCAGAACCATCAAAGCCGACATCTCGCGCTACAACGAAGTCAAAGCCTTTGCGATGTTCGGCACAGAAGGCCTGGACGCCTCAACTCAGAACTTGCTGAACCACGGCGAAAAACTAATCGAAATCCTCAAACAAGATCAGTATTCCCCAATGTCGTTGGAAGAACTCACCGTGGCACTCTTCGCCGCCAATCTGGTCGATGATCTGCCCACCGAAGACGTGCGGCGCTTCGAGCGAGAATTGCTGGCGCACATAGGCCACAGTGAGTTGATGGAAGAAATCCGCGAAAGCGAAGACTTGAGCGACGAAAATGCCGAAAAGCTCACAGAAATAATTGAGAACTTCAAACGCGGCTTCCGCGTATCGGTATAAGAGAACAAAGGATCGGATGTGGCAACCCTAAGACAACTGAGAACGCGCGTTGCAAGCATCACCAATATCCAGAGCGTGACCAACGCCATGCAACTCGTGGCCGCGGCTCGCATGCGACGGGCACAAGAAGCCATTGCGGCTGCGCGGCCCTATGCACAGCAACTCGATCGCGTTTTACAGCGACTCAGCGGCATGGAATCGCTTTCACATCCGCTGATGACAGAACGCGTGATCGACCGCACAGCGCTCATTGTCTTGACCTCTGATCGCGGTTTGTGCGGCAGTTTTAACACCAACTCCTGCCGCCACGCATTCAATGACATGTCCCCCGATGATGGCATACTTGCAGTGGGACGCAAAGGACGCAGTTTTTTCAGAAATCGCAATTGCGATATACTCAATGACTATGAAGATGTATTTCGCGACCTGTCCTTTGCCTCGGCCATAACAATCGCCGAAGACGCGGTAAACCGGTTTTTATCGGGTGAAGTCGATCGCGTGATGCTCATTTACAATGCCTTTGTCTCAGTCGCACAACAACAGCCCGTATCAGAACAATTATTGCCCATTGCACCCAGCGAAGGCGAAGCAGCAGGTGTCTATTTATTCGAACCATCGCCGGAAGTGTTGTTGGAGACACTGGTCCCGCGTCATGTAAATTTCCAGGTATGGCGCGCCCTCCTGGAATCCAACGCCGGTGAGCAAGCCGCGCGGATGCGCGCAATGGACAATGCGACCAAAAACGCGGGTGACGTAATCGAAGAACTAACCCGCGAAATGAACAAAGAACGTCAGTCGTCAATTACACTGGAACTGATGGATATTATCGGCGGCGCCGAAGCCGTTGCCCAGTAGTGGAGAGGCCAATTATGAACCAGGGTATGATCAAAGAAATCGTGGGCGTTGTCATCGATGTGGCATTTGAAGGCGACCTGCCCCCCATATACAATGCGTTAGAAGTCGAAGGTACGGATCCCCGTCTGGTGCTCGAAGTGCAGCAACACCTGGGAGAAAACATGGTGCGCTGTGTTGCAATGGATTCCACAGACGGACTGGTGCGCGGCACCGCAGTAGTGGATACGGGTGGACCAATCACAGTGCCCGTAGGTGAAAATGTCTTGGGACGCTTGTTCAACGTGATTGGCGACCCCATCGACGGCAAGGGTCCGGTGCCCAATGACACGCCGCGACTGCCCCTGCACCGCGACCCACCCGAACACGAAGAACAGGTGACATCCGACCAACTGCTCGAAACCGGCATCAAAGTGATGGACCTGATCTGCCCGTTTGCCCGCGGTGGTAAACTGGGATTGTTCGGCGGCGCGGGCGTAGGCAAAACCGTGGTCTTAAAAGAACTCATCAACAACGTGGCTTCGGGACACGGCGGATACTCCGTATTTGCTGGCGTGGGCGAGCGCACGCGCGAAGGCAATGACCTGATGCTCGAAATGATCGAAGCCGACGTAATCGACAAAACCGCCATGGTCTTTGGCCAGATGAACGAACCGCCCGGCGCACGCCAGCGCGTGGCACTGACCGGATTGACAATGGCGGAAAATTTCCGCGATGAACACGGCCAGGACGTATTGCTATTCATCGACAACATCTTCCGTTTTATTCTCGCCGGCGCAGAAGTATCCGCACTATTGGGCCGCATGCCATCGGCCGTGGGATATCAGCCGACCCTGGCAACCGAAATGGGCGGCTTGCAAGAGCGCATCACCACCACGCAAACGGGATCTATTACATCTGTCCAGGCCATCTATGTACCCGCCGACGACTACACCGACCCCGGCGTAGTCACGGCATTTTCGCACCTCGACGGACGCATCGTGCTCGACCGCGCCCTCGCCGATCAGGTACTGTATCCCGCAGTGGATCCACTGGCATCTTCATCGCGCATCCTCGACCCCCGCGTCGTAGGCGACGAACACTACGATGTGGCACAACAGGTGCAGCAGATCCTGCAGCGATACCGAGACCTGCGCGAAATCATCGCCATTCTGGGCATCGACGAGCTATCGGACGAAGACCGCATCGTCGTCGCACGCGCCCGCCGCATCCAGCTATTCCTGACACAGCCCTTTACAGTGGGCGAAGTGTTCACGGGTATTCCCGGAGAATACGTAAACATAGAAGACACCGTACGCGGCTTTAAAGAACTCGTCGAAGGCGTACACGACGACCTGCCCGAACAGGCATTTTACATGGTCGGACCAATTGAGCAGGCAGTGGAAAAAGCAAAAACGCTATAAAAAAATGGCCACCTTTCAATTAGACATCGTAACACCCGAAAAAACCGTGTACTCCGGTGAAATTGAGCATTTTCAAGCACCGGGTGTTGACGGCAGCTTTGGCGTACTGGCGCGCCACCAGCCCCTGCTGGCCGCACTGGGCATTGGTCGGGTCGGCTTCCGGGAAGCAGACGGAACCGAGCGCACCCTCGCCATCAGCGGCGGATTCGCCAATGTATCGGGGGATGGTGCAACCATCCTCGCAGAAGCAGCCGAATTTGGCGATGAGATCGACATAGAACGCGCCCGCGCAGCGCGAGACCGCGCACGAGAGCGACTGGACAATCGCACGCCAGAAGTAGATGTAGAACGCGCACAAGCAGCACTGGGACGGGCATTTATGCGGCTGCGTGTGTCAGGTGTTGAGTAATATTTTCAGAAATAGGAATGAGAAAGCACGCTCTAAACAGGGCGTGCTTTTTTTAGCTAAACAAGAGACGATCAAATTTTAATCACAGCAGATAAATCTCCATAAATCCGATCTCTATAACTTCAAAGATCGGATTGGTAAACACAAAAAACCCTCGCATTTCGCCCTTCTTTGCTTCCCGATGGAAGTAAGGAAGGGCGTTTCTATTTCAGCCATTCTTTCCCTTTTGCTCATGGTATATCGCTGTTTTAGACGCGTGGATATACTGATAGCCACAACCTCATTAACCACTGCGTACCACAAACGTGTGAATTGTGTGAAAGGAAATACTCGACAAAGAGAATTAAATAATGTAGCCTATTTTCTGAACAATGAGTTAGGCTTCTATAATTTATTTAAAGCATAAGCGATAATAATGGGAGAGGAGGATAACATGATAACGACAACGTGACACAAGCTGACTTTGATCAATAGAATGATAGATATGGTTCGTCTGTGCTTTGCGGGGACGGATACAGGTCTCTATCAGATTCGGGATAAATACTTTTTGACACGGACAACCCTAACAAGGAGATTATAGATGAACCGTTTTTTGAAACAATGGACAATACCCATTCTGGGATTCATTGTGCTGAGTCAGGCCGCCGATGCACAACAATCTTTTCGCGCAAAGGCGATTGCCCAGGTCGCAGAACAATTTCCCAATAGTGAGAAGTCACCCCAACAGATTTACGACGAAGGACTCATCTGGCATACCGCAAAAATCTTTGTCAAACAATTCAGAAATTTCGAGTTGGGGGCATTGACGGGACCAATTGAAGAAGACCGCTACCGCACAGTGCCCGGACCGGTGGGTTCAACCACTGACAGTACAGCGACGCCTCCAGGTCCCGGCAATATTCCCGGTGGCATAACTTCAGAAGATACCTCTTCTGTTGTCGTGAGTGAATCTGACACGACCAGGACCATCACCCAGCGCATTGATCGCCGCTCTATATTCTTCAGTGAAAGACATGCGGTGACTACAACTGCCGAGCAAGATTATACTGAGGCAGAGCGTCGAGAGATTCGCAAGACCTTTCTGAGCATGTTTGATGGCTTACCTCGAGATGTGCGTATCGTGATTGAGTTGGTAAGCATACAGTATCACGGTCAAACAGCCACGGTAACAGCGCAGTGGAAGTATGACATCGTGGGTCACGCCACGCGGTTGAGTAGCCCTTACAAAGACCAGTCTCCTGGCTCACTCACACTGCAAATGCTTCGTGTAGGCGACAGTTGGTTGGTGAGCGACTTTCGCGGATTGGTCAATGGATTGAAAACCGATGTGACAAGCCGCTAAATAGCGGAGGTTGGCATGAGGTGCTTTTGGTGTATTCTGCTTGCGTTTTGCATCCTGAGTTGTGGCAATAAGAGCACAGGACCAGTAATAGAGCCAGAACCCATCCCCAATCACGAGGCAGGAGATCTGGTAATTGACCTGCCTGGCGGAGCTAAAATGGCCTTTATATGGGTTGAACCGGGCACGCTTAGATCGGAAACACCCATGAGAGATCTATTTACAGGAGAAATTTTTTACGCCATTGGTACAATGGAAATTCCCAACGGCTATTATCTTGGGAAATATGAACTCACGCAACAACAGTGGGAGAAAGTGATGCTCACCTCGCATTGGCCCAGGAGAGACGAGGACGAGGACGGTTTTCCTGAACTGGATTATCCTGCCTACAATATTTCCTGGCCTGAGGCACGAGATTTCGCGGAAAAGTTGACGGATCTTCAGGATGATGGCATCTACCGCTTACCAACCTCAGACGAATGGGAATATGCCAGTCGAGCAGGTGCAACAACCCGCTATTTCTTTGGTAGTAGCTCTGATTCTCTGAGTAACTACGCCTGGTGGGGCAAGAATGTGGATAGCGCGCAAATAGTCGGTACTAAATTGCCCAATCCGTGGGGATTTTATGATATATATGGCAATGTGTGGGAGTGGACACAAAGTGGACGCGGGTCTCGAATAAATCCAACACGTTATATAAAAGGTGGCAGTTATGATACGTGGGCGTTGGACGCAAGCTCTACAGGGTTTGTTCCTGCTGCTACTGCCTCACGCAGTCCACAACTGGGTGTGCGAATATTGCGAGAAGGACCAAAAGTTGTGCAACCTTGAAAAAGGTTATTGAAAGAACAATCATTTTAATTTAAAAGGAGAATAGAATGCGTTGTAACAGGCTGAAATCCGTTTTTGGGATTTTTCATCTTTTGTGTGGATTACTTATGGTCAGTGTGGTTCTTGGGATAAATGCTATTTCTTCTGTTGAAGCAGTGACAGAGATCGGTCCGGGGGATCGTATCTTTTTTCTTGGAAATCAGTGGGTGAAAAATCGCACTGTATCGCAGACTGGATTTGAGGTGATCCGGTTATCGAGTACCGAATCACCTTCTGACATGAAATATGTTAGAAATACCCTCAATCTTAAACTGATGATTGGATTAGGGGGTACTGTCGTTCCGGATGATAGACCTTCACCTGAAGGTGAAAGAGCACCCTGGCCTGGCGATACAATGGACACTGCACTGTCCGCATTTCGAGACTCGCTGGCAAATTGGCTCGGTCGGGACCGTCTTGATATATCTGCCTTTCATTTTAATCTCGAATATAACGAAGAGTATTATACATACAGGTATCCCGATGATCCCAATGATCTTGCGGCTTCTAAAACAAAGCGGGTTAATGCCTTGGCAGATACAATGACATTAATCCTGAAAAATTATCAGCGCACAATCCATGAAGTATGCGATTCACTGTCAATCGATTCATATCCAACACTCTGGATTTTTAGTGCAAAAGGAGACGGCAATACGACTTATAAAGAGTTTGGGTGCGATTGGAACGCTTTGACATCAGGCGATTATCCGATTGATGTCGCCACAATGGGAGTGGAGACACAAACAATCTCTACGACCCAGCATCCAACAACTGAAGATAACATCTGGGTCCCAAATCTTGCGGATCTCCATATTTGGGGAAGTGCAGCGCATATTAAAGATCTCAAAGACCTTACAAATGGAAAACCTGTCGTCATCCAATACCACATCGCTGGCAGCATACCATATCGAAATGTGTACCATCTTTACTGGAACGATTTTCGAACATTGGCGAGATATTTCAAAGCGTTGAGCGAGGAAGGATCATCACACTTTGGCGGCAATTATCCCGTTGGATATTATCAGTCGTTTTATCGTGCAACGATTCCCGATCCTGGAGGGGGGCCTGATATTGAAGGGGTAAACTTCACCCTGGACAAGTCTGGTAATCCTCCCACGGAACCCATTCCCTGGGAGGATGGGCAGAAATATCCTGCGCGTTTGTGGGAAAATGGCAAGGAAGGGGATTGGGGATATAATGCTACGACGAATAAGCACAATAAGTGGGAGCGTGAGTTTATTGCCAATGTTCTGTCTGCAACTGGCACACCTTTAACAGGACACACTGTGCCAGCAACCACAACCTGGAGTGGCGAGATTTATCTCATTGGCGATGTCGTTATTCCCAGGGATGTGACTGTGACCATTCAGGCTGGAACAGTGATTAACTTTCGCCCGGATACAGATGTTTACGAGTCGGGTTTGGACACAAACATCTCTGAAATTGTTGTGCAGAATGGTGGCACTTTAAATGCAAGCGGTACTATCCAGAATCCCATTATTTTTCGGTCATCATTCAGGGCTGATGGCACGGATCCCAGCGGAGAGGGTTGGCGGGGCGGAATTGAGGTCAGGGACGAAGAAACCGAAGAAATAATCGACTACGATCCCATCCTTTATAATCCTGGCAAAGACGATTGGGGTGGTATCAAGGTAGAGGCAGGTGGCGTTCTGACCCTCCAGAATTGCCAGATTTATGATGCCAAAGTCGGTGTGGATGTTGAACAGAGCACCAGCATCATAACGAACGTTGATATTGCAGAAACCGATTTTATTGGCAATTATACAGGCGTCAAACTCGATTATCAAAATCAGTTCTTAGAAGTGACCCTGGACAATGTGTTATTTCACGACAACACGAACGGTCTGGACGTTATCTCTCATTCCAGTGAAGAAAATGAGACGGATCTGGTCAACGCCACAATCGCAGGCAACTATTATGGCATATCAGTGGTTTCAAGCGGCATCAGCGATCATGGGTTCACCGTCAAAAACACCATCATTGACAACAATAGTTTTGGTATAAACGCTGACTATCGAGAATCGCCTGATATCACTGTCAAATACTCAGATTTCTATGCTAACTCAATAGCCTTACACGGTGATTTGAGCGACTGGTCTGTCCCTCCCAGTGGGAGTGACCATCCTGGCAATCACACTTATGATCCGAGCTTTGTCGATGCAGATGGGGATGATTTTCACCTTCGGGCTACTTCACAATTGATTGATGAAGGTGATCCAACCATGACAGAGGCTGATAATTCAACAATCAACATGGGCAGATATGGTGGTACTACGGAATATACGTCTGTGTCCAGTGGTGGCACGGGTAGCACAAAACCCACTGTCTTGAAAACAGAAGATACGCCTCTGGTATTTTCGTTATCTCAGAACGCGCCAAATCCCTTCAATCCAGAAACCATTATCTCCTATGATCTACCCCAAAGTGAACAGGTCAAGCTGGTAATCTACAATGTGTTGGGTCAGGAGATTCGCACGCTTGTCAATGCGTTCAAACCCGCAGGTCGTTACCGCGTGGTGTGGAACAGTAAGGACGACTTCGGGCGTTCAGTGTCCAGTGGAATTTATTTTTACCGGATCACCGCAGGTGAATTTTTGGACACGCGCAAGATGTTGATCTTGAAGTAAATCTGTAGCG
>JAPPAB010000001.1 GCA_026705765.1 Gemmatimonadota bacterium | reverse complement strand
GTTCCGGCAGATGAGGCATATACTCCCTCCAGAATAAGGGTCTAAAAACACGGGGAGAAGGTGTCCAAAAATAAGGCGGTAAAATGCACTTGTCAATTGCTTTGGCGCGGGATGAGCACGGAAAAATGGGATAAAACAAGTTGACTTTGTCCATAAGTTTGTTACATTATCTTCAAATTTATCCCTTGGCCATGATCACTCCTAACTTTATGGCCGAACGGGTTGTGTGCATGGCGAGATTTTTTTTAACGACGCCGGTGGAGAGGAGGGTTTTATGGAGCAAGCGTTTCCACAGTGTTTGAAGTGCAACACGGGTATTTTACTACCGCTGTCGGATTATGGGCGCGATGGGGCATCTATCATGTACAAAGCATGGGTATGCAACAATCCCAACTGCGGATATAATTTGCGGATTGACAACGGTGAAATTAGCACGGGCCGGAATATTACCGAGTCCTACAAGTAGAACAGCCATTTCGGTGGGGAATACCTCGTCGAAATGGCTGTTTTTTTCCTTACCGGTTTGCCGTTTCACCTTCTCCCAACAAGGGCGGCACCGGTTTCTTTCTTTTTTCCCTTCTTATGCCGATACACTCCCCTTAATTTCCCAACAGCTGATACGTACTTATGAGCATTTCCGATCGGCCCATTTTAGGCATTGAAACATCCTGCGACGAAACTGCCGCTGCCGTGGTAGCAGATGGGCATATCTATTCCAACGCGATTTTTTCCCAAACAGAACACAGCCTCTACGGCGGCGTAGTACCCGAGTTGGCATCTCGCAACCACATACGAACACTCCTTCCCGTCGTCGATCAAGCACTTTTAGAAGCCGACCTGAAACTGGACGATCTATGTGGTATCGCTGTGACACAAGGGCCCGGCCTGGTCGGCTCCCTGCTGGTGGGCATTTCCGTGAGCAAAGGGCTTGCATTGGGTTCGGGACTGCCCCTTGTGGGTGTGCATCACATTGAAGGACATTTATTTGCAGGCAGTATGGCGCACCCTGATCTGGTACCACCTTTTATGGCACTGGTGGCTTCAGGAGGGCACACGGAATTGATTTATGTCTGTGCGTGGGGCAATTATGAGCGCTGGGGACGCACGCGCGACGATGCCGCAGGTGAAGCATTTGATAAAGTAGCTAAAATACTGGGGTTATTGCGCGAGGGCGAGGTCACCATGGGCGGACCGCGCATTTCTATGCTTGCCGAAGAAGGGAATCCCGTTGCCTTTGATTTTCCGCGTGCATTGATCAATGATCCGGGATTTGATTTTAGTTTTAGCGGGCTAAAAACCTCTGTACTCTATCGAGTTCGCGATCTCGCAGTGGAGGATCTTGAAGCTATTCGAGCGAATATTGCGGCGAGTTTTCAGGCGGCTGTAGTCGATGTGCTCGTGGAAAAGACACTCAAAGCGGCACGGGAAGCAGGTGCAGAGCGAATATTGCTTTCGGGCGGGGTAGCCGCCAATCGCGCGCTACGAGCACACCTCGACGACGGTGCGTCCAAACTCGGGATGGATGTTTTTTATCCGCCCACGCGCTTGTGTACGGACAATGCAGCGATGATTGCTGGCGCAGGCGCTTTTCGATTGTCGCAAGGTGAAGTTGCCGGAGGTAATTTGAATGCGGCTCCCCGGTTGCCGCTGCCTGGACTGCGCGAGCGGCAGGTATAACAATGCTGCGCAATATTGGATTTTCCGCCACAGATGGATGGCTGCTATTAATCGTCGGCTGCGCCGGAATTTATCTCTCTTTTCTAATGTATCGCTCGCGCCTTAGGGGCATACATCGATTGTTGTTGGGTGTGCGCGTCGCGGCACTTGTTTTGCTAATTGGCCTTTTGATGGAGCCGATTCTCGCATTGACATTGCATACACAGCGTTTGCCCTTAGTCGCCCTGCTCATTGACGATAGCGAAAGCATGAAAATAGCAGATGGCGATACCGCGCGATCGGAAGTTGTAAAAGCCGTGCTGGCTGATCCCCCACTCAAAAATTTGCGTGATCGCGCACGCGTGACGCAATATCGGTTTTCCGATGTTTTGACGCCCATGCACGAAGAAGAAGAACTTACATGGGCGGGGCGAGCGACCAACCTGGCAGGTGCATTAGATGGGTTGCGCGAACAAACAATGGGTGAAGGACTTGCCGCAGTGGTGCTCATTTCCGATGGCGGGCAAAACTTGGGTGGGCGTCCCGAGCGGGCAGCGGTCGATCTGGGCGTGCCAGTGATCGCTGTGGGAACAGGTGACCCAGTCGCGCCTAAAGATGTATCCATAGTATCGGCGGTTATCGATCCCCTCGGCTATGTGGGCAGGTCGCTGGTGATGCAAGCGCGCGTACTGTCTTTTGGATTTGAACAGGTGCGTGAACAAGTGCGCGTATTCCTGGATGATCGGGAAGTGAGTGCCCAAACCATTGCGCTGGCCGATGGTGAGCAAACCCTCGAATTTGAGATCAGACCCGAGCAATCCGGGCGACATGCATTCTCAGTACAAATTGCGGCGCAAGCAGGCGAGCGCACAGTGGGCAACAACCGCGTGGTGGTCTCGACAGATGTGCTCGAAAGCCGCGTGCGCATTTTAATACTTGCGGGCAGCCCAGGCGCCGATTTGGGCTATTTACGGCGCATGCTACAAGAAGATGCCAATTTGGAAGTTGAGGTGTTGGTACGCACATTGGGGGCCGGGTGGCAAAGAGATGTGCATCGCGCGCTGCTTACATTGGACGAGCGCGATATTGTCGCGTTGATCAACGCGCCCTACGAAGCGCTTGCAGGTGTACCAGAGCAGGCACTTGTTGCCTTCGTACAAAAAGGCGGGGGGCTGTTGGCCCTCGGAGGGGATGCTGCTTTTGACGATGGATACGCGCGCTCGGCATTGGCCGACGTTTTGCCCGTACAGGTGTTACGGTCGTCAGACACATTTCAAGAACGCGCTTTTGCCCTTTCGTTTCCCGATTCTCACCACCCCATTTTGCGCGTATCAGATGATCCATTAAGTGACCGCGATGCCTGGGAGGCATTGCCGCCACTTCTGTCTTATAATCGCGTGGGAACTGCTGTTTCCAACGCAACTGTATTAGCACATCATCCCACAGAACGCGTTGATGGCGCACCGATGCCAGTGCTGGCAATTCGCCGCGTGGGCGCGGGAAAAACCGCGATTGTAGCCTACCAAACATTTTGGCGTCACGGGCTGATGATGTGGGGCGATGGCAAGACCGATGCTGTGTCGCGCGCATTTTGGAAAAATATGGTGCGTTGGCTGGTCACGCGCGACGAGATGTCCCGCATAAAAATCATGACTGAAAAACCCGAGTATCGAAGCGGTGAACCAGTCGCGGTGCATGCAAGTGTTTTTGATCACCTGTTGCAGCCGCGTTCAGGCGCACGAGTTCTGGCGCGAGTCGGCGACAGTTTGGGTGTGCGAGAAGTTGTTTTGCGAGATTTGGGCGGTGGACGGTATGCCGGCAATTTGGGACGTTTCCCACAAGGCGATTACGAGCTTCAGATACAGGCACAGGCCAATGATGGGGACCTGGGCAAAGGTACGGGACGTTTTACTGTGGGAAGATACAGCCTGGAATACGAAACCGTGCGTATGCGCGCCGAACTGCTCGGCGATATTGCCACGCGCAGTGATGGACAATATGTGAGACCAGGTGATCTGAAAGCCGCACTCGATTCGCTTGTGCTGGCTCCTGAGCCTGTTGTCACCCACCACCGGATCAGATTTTGGGAACATGAGTGGCCGCTATTTTTGCTGGTGGGATTACTGGTCTTTGAATGGACTATTCGACGAAGATTGGGGATGTTATAAAATGGATAGAATACAGAATTTAAAAAACAAAATGTACTCAATAGTCAATGCGCTATTTTGTTGCTCCATCTTGCTCGCCGTGGAGGTCTCTGCACAGGTGGTAATCAACGAGGTGATGGCACGGCCCGCCGATGGGTCAGAGTGGATTGAATTGTACAATCATTCGCCAGACGCAGTTCATCTATCGGAGTGGACGTTATCCGATTTGCGAACAACGGGACAATTTGGAACAGGTTCGGTCATTAATGGTGGAGGATATGCAATCGTCGCACAAGACGCAGATGCCATTGGCCTGCAATATCCCGGCCTCGATGTTCCCATTTTGTCGCTTACCCGCTGGCCCCGACTGAACAATGGAGGCGATGGTCTCATTTTGCGCGATGCGACGGCAACACTTGTCGATAGCATCTTTTATCCAGCACAAGCGATCGCTATCAGTCTGGAACGCATTGATCTTACTGTAGCGGGCGATCAAAACAACTGGCTCGACAGCCAGGATCCGCGGGGTGCGACCCCCGGGGCTGCAAATAGCGTTCGATTTAACAATAAAGTAGCAGAGGTATCAGTGGCGGTTGAGCCCAACCCCTTTGTCGATCATGTCGCCATTACATATCGGGTGCCCTCTCCCAGACTCCACGCAAATTTGTGGGTGTTTGATCGCACGGGCAGGCGCGTGGCAACCTTACTCGAAAGTATTGAAAGTGGTAGTCAGCGCGTTGTAAATTGGGATGGAAGCAATGATAATGGACAAATTTTAAAGCCCGGTATTTATGTTATCTACCTGGAAGTCGGCACACCGGAAGGCGAATTATTCCGCGCCCGAAAATCTGTGGTGATGGCAAGAGGGATAAGCCAATGAGGGGTGAAGGGTGAAGGGTGAAGGTGGACTTTTTTCTTTTCACTTCTTATTTTTATTTATCTTTATCGATGTCCCCACATCGGATCTATTCTCCCCTTTGATGCTGTGAGGAACAAATATGGAACAGTCATCGAAGGCATTACCTGAGACCCCAAAAGATCAGTCGAGATTACCTTTTCAAATTTTGGGCATATGCTTGATTGCACTCGCGCTATTGATGGCTTTGAGCTTGCTATCGCACTCGCCTGAGGACCCACCCAATTCGACGCGCCCCAACGAATTGGCGCAAAATCTGATCGGGTGGCTCGGCGCACACGTCTCCTATCACTTGCTATTTAGCGTGGGCTACGGCGCTTACGCACTGATTGTTGTGCTATTGGTGTGGGGGTGGAACCGCCTCAGGATGTCGAGCGTCAGATCACTTGTAGTGCACAGTATCATCCTGTTTTCACTAATGGTGATTTATTGTGGCGCAACAGGCGTACTTTTTTGGGAGCGCCCCACAATGTCCTGGAAATTGGGAGGCGGGCTGGGATTTATGCTATCGTCTTCCCTCCTGGTGCCCTATTTGGGTACTGTTGGTTCTTATATTTCTTTGGCGACGCTGTTTGTGGTATTGTTGATGGTTGCCACCGATATTCCGTTTAACCGAATACCCGAGTGGACATTCTTGAAAAAACGTGCGGAGGAGTCTGACAATAACGGGACATCAACCGAAGTGGTACGAGACGAAGACATTGATCAAATTGAGGACCTTGATCAAAAAAAAAATATAACTGAAGAAGAGATTGTTGACGCCCCCATTCCAGATGAATGGAAAAAGGATGAATTGGTCGAGGTGCCCAAGCCAGTAATCGCTGATGACATAGAAAAAAAAGACATTGATGAACTATTAGAGAAGCCCACAAAAGAGAAAATCGCTGACCCCATTCCAGATGTGGCACGGGTTGAGCGAGAAGAAGACGAATTGCCTGAAGTGGAATTTGAAATAGTAGATGAAACGCCTGAGCCAGAACCAGAACCTGTTCCTTCAAAACCGAAAAAGAAAAAGAAAATCAAGCGCAAGAGATCTTCGACATATTTACTGCCCAGTTTAAAGTTGCTGGAAGACCCTCCTCCTGGTGATGGGATTATAGACCGCGAAACCCTGTTTAAAGGGGCACAGGTATTGGAGCAAAGCCTGAGCAATTTCGGCGTTCAGGGCAAAGTCGTGCAGGTCAATCCAGGACCTGTTATTACGACATATGAGGTTGTACCTCCCCCGGGCGTGAAAGTCAGCAAAATAGTCGGACTTGCAGACGATCTCGCCCTCGTGATGAAAGCGCAAAGCATTCGCATTCAGGCTCCCATTCCCGGAAAAGCTGCGGTTGGCATTGAAGTGCCCAATCCAGAACCCTATACGGTCTTCTTAAAAGAAATTTTGGAATCGCGCGCATTTGAGCAGTCCGATTCAAAATTGATGCTTGGGTTCGGCAAAACAGCTTCGGGCGATCCCTATTGTGCCGATCTGGCAAAAATGCCGCATTTGTTAATTGCTGGCGCAACAGGAGCTGGTAAATCGGGGTGTATCAATGCGTTGATTTCCAGCATTTTATTCCGCTGCACACCAGAGGAAGTGCGTTTTATTATGGTAGATCCCAAAATGCTGGAATTGTCAATTTACAACGATATTCCACATCTCCTCGCTCCTGTTGTCGTCGATCCCAAAATGGCGTCGGGTGCGCTCAAGTGGGCGGTATCAGAGATGGAGAACCGATATCGCACGATGGCGCAGTTTACAGCGCGCAATATTACTGATTTTAATGCCAAAATGGCGCGGCTGCGACAGGAAGCACCCACCGAGGAAGACCGCGACGAGATTCCCGATGCCTTGCCCTATATAGTCGTGGTGATCGACGAATTGGCCGATTTGATGATGACAGCACCGAGTGATATTGAAAATTCACTGGCGCGATTGGCACAAATGGCCCGCGCTGTGGGCATACATCTCATTATTGCAACCCAGCGTCCTTCAGTAAATGTGATTACGGGGACAATCAAAGCCAATTTCCCTACTCGCATTGCATTTCGCGTGGCATCCAAGGTCGATTCGCGCACGATCATTGACGCCAATGGCGGTGAAAAACTCCTGGGGCGAGGTGATATGCTATTCTTGCCTCCAGGACAACCAGAACCCATTCGCCTTCACGGTGCGTGGATCGATACCGAAGAAACCGAACAATTAGTGGCCTGGGTGCGCGATCAGGATGTCGAACTCGACAGAGTTGAATTTGAGGGCGAAAATAGCGATCTTTCTGTTGTAGATAATGAGCGAGACGCCCGGTTTGATGAGGCATTGCGATTGGTGGTTATCCACCAGCAGGGCTCGGCATCGCTCCTGCAGCGCCGGATGAAGGTCGGATACTCGCGGGCCGCCCGCCTTGTTGACGAACTCGAAGCCGCCGGTATTGTTGGCCCGTCCAATGGGTCGAGTAAGGGACGCGAAGTCCTCGTTGACGAAGACTATTTAGAGGAACTCGAGGAGTTGGATGTATGACGTGCAGAATGCACCATAGGCGTAGCCTGCAAGCCCTTCTCGCTATTCTCGGTATTTTATTTTGCATGAGAACGGTGCAGGCCGATACGCGCGGCTCAGAGGTCATTGCAAAATTGCAAAAAAAATTTGCGGATCTCGAGACGCTTTCCGCTCACTTTGTCAAACAACACTATTGGCGCGTAATGGATCAGCATCAAGAAGTTAAAGGCAAATTGCTGGTTCAGCGCCCCGATCAGTTTAGAATGGATTCGGATGTACAGGTAGTGGTGAGCGATGGCAAAACCGTGTGGCATTACGCGCCTGCCAATGCCCAGGTGCTGGTGAGCGATTACACCGCGATGGAAAATGACCGAAACTATGAGAAGTTATTATTTGATCTGATTTTTTGGGGTGGGTACGACGAAAATTATGTGCCCGTTTATGTGGGCGAAAAAAAGATACAGCGCAAAACGTGTTACGCAGTTGATCTATTGGCAAAAAAAGAAGATACGTATATCCATAAAATTCGCATGTGGATAGACAAACGTCTCTATCTGGTGCGGCAAGTGGAATATCGCAATATCCACGAAGACGTGACAACATTTGTGTTGTCGGATTTAAAGGTGAATAAAAAAGCCAGGCCCGATCAATTTACATTCCACGTACCCAGCGGAGTGGAATTGATCGACTTGCGTTGATTAAACTGAAAGGAACAAATAATGGCCGTGGAAATTCAGGTGCGTGAACTGCAAGATGCCCTATCCGATTATAGCGCACGCGTAGATAAACTCGGGAGGTATCTTTGACCTCGATCAAAGACGAACAAAAATTGTCAAATTTGAAAAACTCATGGAAGCACCTAATTTCTGGAATGACCGCGAAAAAGCACAGCAAATTATCGACGCCTGTAACGCAGAAAAATTCTGGGTTGAAAGCTGGGAAAATTTAAATGAACAAGTCGGCGATTTGGATGTACTTTTTCAATTGGCGTGCGAAGAAGGCGATGCTGAGTCCCTGTCGGAAGTCGCCGCTGAAGTACCCGGGATTGGCGCGGCTTTAGATGCACTTGAATTGCAACACATGTTGGGCGACCGCGAAGATCGCAACGACGCGATATTGACCATTCATCCGGGCGCCGGAGGTACCGAAGCAGCAGACTGGGCGCAAATGTTGATGCGTATGTACACGCGGTGGGCCGACCGGCGCGGATTTCAAACCAATGTCCTGGACACACTTCCCGGCGAAACGGCAGGGATTAAGAGTGCGACAATTGAAGTGAAGGGCGACTATGCTTTTGGCTATCTCAAGTCCGAATCTGGTGTACACAGATTGGTGCGGATTTCTCCTTATGATTCCAACAATCGTCGCCACACATCATTTGCTTCCGTTTTTGTCTATCCCGACGCCGAAGGCGATATCGAAGTGGAGATCAATCCCAGTGATTTGAAAGTAGATACCTATCGCGCTGGGGGTGCCGGAGGACAACACGTAAACAAAACCGATTCTGCAGTGCGTATTACCCACGAACCCACGGGAATTGTGGTGCAATGCCAGAACGAGCGATCTCAGCACAAGAACCGCAATACGGCCATGAAAATCCTCAAGGCGCGACTATATCAACACCTGCGGGAAGAAGAAGACAAAAAACGCGCCAAACTCGAAAGCACAAAAAAACGCATTGAATGGGGCAGTCAAATCCGCAATTACGTTTTTCAACCCTATCAAATGGTGAAAGACGCACGAACGGGCTTTGAGACATCGGATGTTTCAGGGGTTATAGACGGCGATCTCGACCCATTTATCCGCGCATATTTACTATCGTCGCGCACCGCGTGAACAGAGTTTTAAGTGGTAACCTCAAGCGGGCAACAAGCTTGACTTGAATATGCATATTGGTTATAGTTTAATAACCTTTACAGCGTTTAATCTTATAGGTATTTAGAGGGGTTGGGAGGCTCCTATCTTGACTCGGGTTGTGGGACAAACACCAGAATCTCAATTGATCGAACAGCGTCTGCAAAAACTCGACGCCATTCGGGATTTGGGCATTGAGCCTTATCCGTATCGCTTTGAACCCACGCATTATTCCGCGGATATTATCGCGTCTTTTGATGCGCTGAGTGCATCGGGCAACGAGGTGCGGGTTGCCGGTCGATTAATTGTTACGCGCGGCCATGGAAAAGCGGCCTTTGCCGATCTGCGGGATGCCGTGGGCCGTCTGCAAATTTACGTGCGGCTCGACAATATTGGCGATGATGCTTTCGCGCTGTGGAAGCTGCTGGATATCGGCGATTTTATCGGTGTATCTGGCCGCGTTTTTAAGACGCGCACGGGACAAATATCCGTTCAGGTTCAAACGCTCGTATTGTTGACCAAAGCCATTCGTCCCTTACCCGTCCCCAAAGAAGAAATACGCGATGGCGAGCGCGTAGTACACGATCAATTTAGTGACAAAGAACTGAGATATCGCCGTCGTTATCTGGACCTGGCACTCAATCCCGATGTGCAAGCGGTTTTTCGCAAGCGTAGTGCGGTCGTATCTGCGATTCGTGAATTTTTAGATACACGCGGTTTTTTAGAAGTCGAAACACCGGTGTTGCAACCGCTCTACGGCGGGGCTTCTGCCCGTCCTTTTGTGACGCATCACAACGTGCTGGACATGCCGCTGTACCTGCGGATATCCGATGAGTTATATCTCAAGCGTTTGATCGTGGGTGGGCTTGAGCGAGTATATGAAATCGGCAAAAATTTTCGCAATGAAGGCATCGATCGAACTCATAACCCCGAGTTTTCGATGCTCGAATTGTATCAGGCCTATGCTGATTATTCAGATATGATGGCAATATCCGAGGCACTCTACGCATTTGTCGCCGAAAAGGTAAATGGCGCGACAACACTCGAATACCAGGGTCGAGAAATTGATCTTACCCCCCCCTGGCCGCGCATTCCCATGCTCGACGCCATAGAGAAATACGGCGGTATTGATGTGGCGCGCTCCTCAGATGCCGACCTGCGTGTTGCATGCAAGCGCTTTGATTCCGATATCGAACCGGATGCAGAGCGCGGCTTGCTGATCAATGCATTGTTCGAAGCGTGTGTCGAGCCTGAATTGATTCAACCGACCTTTATTACCGACTATCCCATTGCGGTGTCTCCCCTGGCAAAACGCCATCGGACCCAAAAAGACCTCACCGAGCGGTTTGAATTTTTTATCAATGGTTGGGAAGCGGGCAATGCGTTTTCCGAACTGAATGATCCGATTGATCAGCGGCATCGGTTTGCGCATCAAAAAACCTTACGAGACCGGGGCGATGACGAGGCTCAGATTCTCGATGAAGACTTTTTAATGGCCCTGGAACACGGGATGCCACCGACGGGTGGGTTGGGTATTGGTGTCGATCGAATGGTGATGTTGCTCGCAGACGCGCCTTCGATTCGAGACGCAATTCTGTTTCCTCACATGCGCCCTAAAGAGGGCCTTGAAGACCATGGATGAGTTGCTGCGTGCAACAGGGGTTTACAAGCACTATGTATTGGGGGATACCCATATTGAGGTATTAAAAGGGGTTGACCTCGGGGTTGTTCGCGGTGAAATTGTAGCAGTGGTTGGTGCTTCGGGTGTGGGAAAGAGTACTTTGTTGCACATTATGGGCGGGTTAGATCATCCGGCTTCGGGGACGATTGTCATTGATGGCGTCGATATATTTTCCCTTTCAGATACTGCTCGCGCCAAATTTCGCAATCGCCAGATCGGATTTGTTTTTCAGTTTCACCACTTGTTGCGCGATTTTACTGCGCTTGAAAATGTGATGATGCCCCTGATGATTGCCGGTATTTCGCACGATGAAGCGCGAGTACCCGCGCAAAAACTACTCTGTGATATCGGTCTGGAAAAGCGACTTGCACATTTACCTTCCGAACTTTCTGGCGGGGAAGCGCAGCGCGTTGCTGTTGCACGGGCATTGGTGACGCAACCCGCAGTTGTTCTGGCCGACGAACCTTCTGGCAATCTCGATGTGGCACGCAGTGCAGAGCTTCACGCATTAATTTGGGAACTTGTCAGAACCCGACATCAAACGTGCATTATCGTAACACATGACCAGCATTTGGCTGCTCGCGCTGATCGGGTAGTCGAAATGGAAGACGGTCGTCTCCTTGCTTAAATAACAAAGCGTGTGGGGCTAAAAGAAACAGTGTTGAGTTTTCCTTTATAAACTGTTATAATGGAATCAAAACCAAGCTTCGCCAGATTTCTCGTTAGGCGAGAGGAGTATTCAATGCAGAACAGTATGTTTTCAGACCAGGTGAAGCAGGTCATGCAACTCGCTCGCGAAGAAGCAGCGCGTCTGGGACACAATTATATCGGCACCGAGCATTTGCTGCTGGGCATTATACGCGGGGGCAAGAGTACGGCCGTTCAAGTACTGACAAATCTGAACTTAAATCTCGAAAGCATCAAGCAATCCATAGACGATTTTGTCGCTTCTTCTGGCAGTTCAATGACGATGGGTGAAGTGCCTTTTACACCTCGGGCAAAACAGATTCTCGAAATTGCTGCCAATGAAGCCAAAGAAATGAAGAGCCGGGTTGTGAGAACCAGCCATCTGCTGTTGGCACTGTTGAAGGATAAAGACGGGGTTGCCGCACAGATTTTGGTCACATTCGGCGTAGATCACAGAACCGCCAAAGAGGAGGTGATTGCCGTTTTGCAAGGAAAATCTTCGAGTGGTAGTAAGCGCGAAAAAAGAAAGAGCAAAACGCCTTTCCTCGATCATTTCGGACGCGATTTAACCGATCTGGCGCGGCAGGGCAAATTGGATCCAACCATTGGTCGCGATCGCGAAATCGAACGGGTGTCGCAGGTACTTGCCAGACGCAAAAAGAACAACCCGGTGCTTGTGGGCGAACCCGGCGTGGGTAAAACGCAGATCATCGAGGGATTGGCACAGCGCATTGTAGAACGGCGGGTCCCACAAATTTTGCTGGACAAGCGCGTAGTCACGCTCGATATGGGCGGCATTGTCGCTGGCACAAAATACCGAGGACAATTTGAAGAGCGCCTGAAAGCTGTGATGAATGAACTCCAGCAAAGCAAGAATGTGATCATTTTTATCGATGAGTTGCACACCATTGTCGGTGCTGGCAGCGCAGAGGGTACGCTGGATGCATCCAATATGTTTAAGCCCTCACTTTCCCGCGGTGAATTGCAGTGCATTGGTGCAACAACCTTAGACGAATATCGAAAATATATTGAAAAGGACGGCGCGCTCGAGCGACGGTTCCAGACGATAGTGGTCGATGCCCCTTCAGTGGATGAGACCATTGAAATTCTCAAGGGCCTAAAAGACAGTTATGAGACACATCACAAAGTGTCGTTTTTACCCGAAGCTATCGAAGCAGCAGCGCGAATGGCCGATCGTTATATAAGCGATCGGCACTTGCCCGATAAGGCCATTGATGTAATCGATGAAACGGGAGCGCGGGTGCGATTGGCCCGCCTCAATCCCCCCGAAGAGATCAAAGAAATCGAGATGGCTATTGGTGAGATTACGCGAAAAAAAGATATGGCTGCCGAAAATCAGCAATTTGAAGAGGCTGCAAGGTTGCGCGACCGCGAGAGAGAACTCAAAAACGAACTCGAAAATATGCGCCAGGCGTGGGAAGTACAGGTGACTGATGATGTGGTCGAAGTGACAGAAGAACACATTGCCGAAGTGATTTCGAGCATGACGGGCATTCCCGTGTTTCGGCTGGCACAGGCCGAGTCCGAGAGGCTGATCAACATGGCGTCCGAGTTGCAAAAGCGCGTGATCGGCCAGGAGGAAGCGGTTTCTACGGTATGTCGCTCCATTCGACGCACACGTGCAGGTCTCAAAGATCCCAATCGCCCAATCGGCACATTTTTGTTCCTGGGCCCCACGGGTATTGGCAAAACGTATTTGGCGCAGGCACTGGCGCAGTATTTATTTGATGATGAAGATGCACTCGTAACCGTAGATATGTCGGAATATATGGAAAAATTCGCGGTATCTCGACTCGTTGGTGCACCACCAGGTTATGTGGGATATGATGAGGGTGGGCAGCTAACGGAGAAAGTGCGCCGGCGTCCCTATTCGGTGGTTTTGCTCGATGAAATTGAAAAGGCCCATCCCGATGTATTCAATATCCTCTTGCAGGTGTTGGATGAAGGGCGTTTGACAGATAGTTTCGGGCGCAAGGTAAATTTCAAAAATACCATTTTGATCATGACATCCAATCTGGGAACCAAAGACCTGCAAAAGGCAGGTGGTTTGGGATTTGGCCGATCAGACAAAAAATCGATCCGCGAAAAAATGGAAGAGCGCATCAACGAAGAAGTCAAAAAGACGTTTAATCCCGAGTTTATCAATCGCCTGGATGAAACGGTGATTTTCAATCCACTGGATCGAAAGGAAATTATTCAGATCGTCGATATTGAGCTTGAAAAAATTCTCGCTCGCGTTGCAGAACGCGATATCGAAGTACGCCTCACACAGGGAGCCAAGAGTTTGATCGCCGAAAAGGGCTATGATCCGACGTATGGCGCGCGACATCTGCGGCGCACCATTCAAAAGATGATTGAAGATCCCATGGCCGAAGAGATCATTATGGGCCACTTTGCCGATGGCTGCAAGGTTCGGGTGAGCAAAAAAGGCGATACGCTCAGCTTTGAGGGAAATTCTATCGCAAAAGAAGAATCGAAAGAAGAATCGGAAGACACGACCGAAATTCAGATGAGTACAAAAGACAGTAAACTCAACACGGCTGATGAGCGCGGAGAGGGTAATCTCGATGAAAAAGTTGGAGATCAGGACAAATCGGGAGATCCTGTCGGAAAAGAAGAAGTAGTGAACAAGGACAAAGCATGATCGTGAAGGTGCGGTCAATACCCAAACGGCCCGGGCAGCAGTCCGGGCTGTTTGTCGTACAGTCGGAACATTTTCCTTTTTTGGGCGTTTGAGGCTTACAACTCCAAAAAGGATCTGTTTTGAGATAGGTATTCGCAACGTGAAAAAATTTTGGACACACAGTTTTTGGGTCATCATTATACTATTGGGCGGGCGCTCAGGCGCTCAGGAAGGCCCGGTGATTCAAGAGATCCTCATCAGAGGCAATGATTGGGTCGAGACTTCTTTTATCGAGTCTCAGAGCGGTTTATTCAAAGGGCAGAACCTGGCGGAAGGCGAAGCCGCGCGGGTCATCCGCAATCTCTACAAAAGCGGCCTATTTTCCGATATCAAAATTTCTATAGATCGCGTATCTGGCGGTGTAGCCATTATTATTGATTTGAAAGCCGTGCCGCGTTTGGGTGAGGTGATTTTTAAGGGCAATCGCGCAATAAAGGACAAGACGCTAAAACGCGAATTGGAATTGACCAAAGGCCAGTTGATACAGCCGCGAGAAAAAAAGAGAGGGGTCAACAAACTGGTCGCGCTCTATCGCAAAAAAGGCTACTTGCTCGCCTCAGTAGATGTACAAGAAGAGGCGGTTGATGAAGATGGGCGATTGCCACTGGCCTTTGAAATTCACGAAGGTGAAAAAGTCAATTTGAAAAAAATCCGTTTTCACCGCAACACAGCATTGACCGGGAAGCAACTGCGCAAGCAGATGAAAGAAACCAAACAAGACGGCTGGTGGTTTGGAGGAGGCAAATACAGTGAGGAAACCTATCCCGACGATAAAGAATTGGTTTTGGCCTTTTACCGACAAAACGGATATCGGGAAGCGGCAATTGTATCCGATAGTTTGTCCTATGGCCCTGATAAAAAAAATATGTATCTCGATATCACCATCGAAGAAGGACCGCTTTATCGCTTTGGCGCAGTGAGTTGGTCGGGCAATGAGAAAATCACAGATGCGGGTTTTTCTCACTTTATTGTGGTCGATTCGGGCGCGGTTTACAACGAAGAGCGCGTCTTAAAATCGCGAGAGCAGTTGCAAAATGCCTATATGGACATCGGGCATATAGGCGCGCAAGTTTTTCCGCAACAAAAACCCATTGAAGGTCACGTCGTCAACGTACATTTTGATGTGGTCGAAAAAGATCCGTGGACAATTCGCAAAATTTTGATTACGGGCAATACCAAAACCAAAGACCGCGTGATTCGACGCGAATTGCGCGTGCGCCCGGGCGATACGTTTAGCCGCGCCCTTTTGGAGCGCAGCGTGCGCGAAGTCATGCAACTCAACTTTTTTACCAATGTTTTGCCCGAGCCTATTGCTGTAGAAGAGACATCGGAGATTGACCTGGAGTTCACCATAGAAGAAAAGTCAACGGGCACGGCATCTATCGGGGCAGGGTATAGCGAACGCGACAAGCTGATTGGCACCATTGGATTGCAAATTCCCAATTTTAGAGGCAATGGACAACAACTCGATTTCCAGTGGGAGTTTGGATCGCGCCGCGAAACCTTTAGCATAGGATTTACCGAACCGTGGTTCCGCAATACCCCCACGAGTATATCTGCGTCACTATTCCGAAGTACCATACGACTGGCAACTTATGGTGTGGCTGACTTTGACCAGCGCACAGAAGGCGGTGCATTTCGCCTCGGACGCAGGCTGCGCTGGCCCGATTATTCGCGCATTTCTGGAGGATATCGCCTCGAGAAGGTTGCTTTTATCAATTTTACCGACAGTACAGATGTAAACAATCCTTTTTATGAAGACAATGTGACCAGCAGCATCAGCGCAAACTTGACCCGCGACAGCCGCGATTTGCCGATCTTTCCCACATCGGGCAGCGTGATGTCTTATTCGCCTGCACTGGCCGGTGGATTTTTGGGCGGAAATAGAGATTTTCACAAGCACGATATTGTCACGAGTTTTTACTTCCCCATATTCTGGCGATTGGCCTTAAATCTGCGGTCGCAATTGGGCTTTGTCGCCAGTTATGGCACCGAGCGCGTCCCGTACCAGGAATTGTATCTGCCGGGCGGCGTTGATATTTTTGAAGGTACCATGTTGCGCGGTTATCCCGACCGCTCAATAGGTCCTCGCAATAGTGGGGGAGAGCCAATTGGGGGCGTCGCGCAGTTGCTGTTTAACGCGGAGATTAGCATTCCCATTGTGCCCAATCAGTTTTATGGCCTCATTTTTGCCGATGCGGGTAATGCCTGGGAAAATCTGGATCGGATCAGCTTGACGGATATGCGTCGATCGGCGGGTTTTGGCATTCGGATTGTAGCACCTGTGGTGGGTATTATGGGATTCGATTTTGCATGGGGATTTGACCGTCGGCGTGTTGATGGCCAGTCCGTACAAATGATGACGCATTTCCAATTCGGCCCGCAATTTTATTAGCAGTCATATCCTCCTTTGCTCAATGGATGGCAAGGGAGGGCCAAAAGCACTATTCACGGAGGGATTTTTGATGACACGCTGTCGCTTACTTTACGTCGCGCTATCTCTAGCACTAACTGGTATAGCCAGTACTGCTGGCGCGGAGCTAAAGCTGGGGTATATTGATTCACAGAAAATTCTGGATCAGTACAAGCCCTATCAAGATGCTTTAAGAGAATATAGCCGTTACGAAGACGAACTCCAGCGCAAGATGAGCACCATGCAAAACGATCTGGCCAAAATGCAGGATACCTATGAACGTCAATCCCTGCTTTTGAGTGACAAACGCAAGCAAGAAGAGCAGCAGGCCATTATGAAGAAACAGGAGGAACTACAGCGGTTTGTGCAAGATACTACCTCACCACAAGGCAGTCTCGCGCGCAAGACCGCGGAATTGTCCGAACCCATTATTCAAACAGTAAATGCGGTTATCAAACAAGTAGCAGAAGACGAAGGTTTTGATTTTGTGCTCAATTCAACGGCTCTGGCCTATGCGAAAGAGGCACACGATTTGACCGATAAGGTCCTCGAAGCACTGGCAAAAGATCTCGAAGCCAGGGCAAAAACCGAGGGACCATAGCAGATCATCTATTATATGTTGTTTTTCTTAAAAGTCTCTGATTTACCCCGCGGGGTGAACGGAGACTTTTTAATGTGAATATTGGAGGATGCCGTGACTCTGGACATTAGAGATATTGAAAAAATTCTTCCGCATCGTTACCCTTTTCTCCTAATAGATCGCGTAACCGAGTTGGTGCCCGGCGAGCGGTTGGTCGCGTACAAAAATGTGTCTGCTAATGAGCCATTTTTCCAGGGGCATTTTCCCGGCAATCCCGTGATGCCGGGCGTGCTCATTATCGAAGCACTTGCTCAGGCCGCTGCAATATTGATGAGTGATGGACAGGAGAGCGACTTGATACCATTGTTTATGGGTATTGACAAAGCGCGCTTCCGGAGACAGGTTGTCCCCGGCGATCAACTTCAGCTAAAAGTCGAAGTAGGTCAAAAACGCCGCAATGTGTGCAAAGGGATTGGCGAAGCCACAGTAGATGGCGAAGTCGCCGCACAGGCAGAATTGATGGCGATGTTTGCAAAACGCGAGGATCTATAGCGCGAACTCGCATTGGCACAATCAAAAAAACTCGGCACTAAAGGCCGAGTTTTTTGTCTTACCGCCACCACTCATTTTTCTCTTTCCAAAACTTCCCATTCCTCAAATAAGCGCTCCATTTTCTCTTGCACCTCTTCCTTTTCTATTGCCAATTCTTTCAAGCGATGCCAGTCGGTGGCAAGGTCTTCTCGCGCCATTTCTTCAGCTATCTGATCAATCCGGTCCTCGAGTATTGCAATCGCTTCTTCCATTTCGGCTAAGCGGCGTTCCCGTCTTTGCTGCTGCCGCATTGCGCGCTTGCGATTTTCATAGTCGGTTTGCGTTTTGGGTGCATTCTGTACGGTCGGTATTTCTAACCCCTGCATCTGACGCTGATACGCATCGTAATTCCCATCTACCAGTTGCCACTTTCCGTCGCCAAGCACGATCAGGCGATTGACCAGACGGTTGAGAAAATATCGGTCGTGTGAAACCGCGATCACAGTCCCCGAAAAAGCATCAAGCGCGTTTTCGAGCACATGGCGGGAGGCGATATCCAGATGGTTGGTAGGTTCGTCGAGCATCAGCAGATTGAGGGGTGCGCGCATGAGCTTGGCCAGAGCAACCCGACTTTGTTCTCCCCCACTGAGCGAACCCGTCTTGCGCTCCACGTCGTCCCCAGAAAAGAGAAAAGCACCCAGAAAATTTCTAATCTCAATTTCAGGAACACTGGGTGTGAGTGACCAGATTTCTTCGAGAACGCTCAAATTGGGATCCAGGTCCTGACGGGTTTGTGCGTAATAACCGATCTCAAGCCCCTTACCCAGCATAACGCACCCCGAATCAGGTGCGAGTTGTTCCAGGAAAATTTTTAAGAGTACGGATTTGCCCGAACCATTGGGACCTATAACACCGAGGCGCTCCCCCCGCCACAACGTGAGATTGAGATCGGAAAATAAAGGGCAGTTGGGATAGGCTTTGGTGAGATTCTCAACCTCCAAGACGCGATCTCCTCCCCGTGTGGTGGCGTTAAATCTAAGCACAATATCGCGTTGTTGCACAACGCGTTCTACGCGGTCGAGTTTTTCGAGTGCTCGGCGCCGGCTCTGCGCCTGTTTGGTCTTTTGTCCGGCGATATTTCGGCGGATATACTCTTCGGTTCGTTCGATATGCGCTCGCTGCGCTCGATAGGCTTTTTGCTGCTGTGCCCGGCGTTGTTCTTTTTCCTGAATGTAGAAGGAATAGCTACCCGAATACTGTTCGACCATACCGCGTTCCAGATCTACAATTTTGGTCACAGTGCGCTCGAGAAAAATGCGGTCGTGAGAAATGATGACAAAGGCTTTGGCATACTCCGAGAGAAAATACTCGAGCCATTCTATAGCTTGTAAATCGAGGTGGTTAGTGGGTTCGTCCAGAAGCAACAGGTCGGGTTCTCTTGCGAGTAATTGAGCAAGGGCCAGGCGGTTCTTCTGCCCGCCACTGAGCACTGGCGTTGTCAATTTCAGGTCAGTTTCGCAAAAACCGAGGCCAAACAGAATGGCTTTGGCACGGGCTTCTGTCGCATATCCTCCCATATGCTCATACTGGTCGCGGAGATGCCCGTAATCATTGAGCACATCATCGGAATTTTCACCCTCAGCCATAATTTTTTCCAGATCCTGGAGACGGTGTTGCAGAGCCAGAATATCGGCAAAAGCATCGAGTGCCGCATCCATAACTGTGCATTCTGGGTCAAATATGGGTTCCTGTGTCAGAAATCCAATATTGAGACCGCGCTGCCTGTGAAGTTGCCCGCGGTCGGGCAGGCTTTCTTCGGTTATGAGCCGAAGCAACGTGGTCTTTCCGCACCCGTTGGGACCGACAAGCCCAATGCTATCACCTCGGTCAATTTGCCAATGAATACCGGTGAGCACATCGTGCGCGCCGAAAGATTTCCAGATATCTTCGAGTTGAATAAGTGGCATGGGAAGTGGGAAGTGTGAATGAGGAAGTGGGATATGAAGTCCCAGCCTTTTGGGGGTTGGGACGGGCTTTCACTTTTCCCTTCTTACTTTATTAAGCACCTGACGCAGATCTTCCGCAGATTGTCGAGCGGCGTCTGCAAAATCGGTACCACTGGAAGCGTAGAGGATACTGCGCGATGAATTGACGAGAATACCGCTGCCTTTTTTATCGAGACCATTCTGGACACTGGTTTGACCACCTTGCGTCCCCACGCCGGGTAAAAGTATGGGAAGATCAGTGGCAATCATGCGAATAGTTTTCAAGTCATTGGGATGCGTCGCACCCACCACGAGGCCACAGGGTCCAGTCTCTGACCATTCCACGGCTTTCTGCGCGAGCACCTCATACAGCACGCCCTGAGCTGTATTGAGACGCAAAATGTCAGCCGATCCGGGATTGGACGTGAGACACAAAAGGAAGGCACAGCCATTTTGATAAGCCAAAAAGGGTTCAATACCATCTGTTCCCATTAGCGGGTTGACGGTCACAGCATCAACGCCGAGTTGGCAATATGCCATGTATGCATAGTGTTCTGCTGTATTGCCAATGTCGCCAGCTTTGAAATCGAGTATAATTGGCATATCATTGGGAATAGTCCGGATCGCGCCTTGAAGGGCTTCCCAACCTGCAATACCCTGCGCCCCAAAAAATGCAAAATTGGGTTTATAGGCGCACGCAATATCCCGCGTGGCGGCTATAATTTCTTTCAGAAAAGCGAAGGTAGGATTGGATTTTCCCTTGAGATGGTCGGGCAACTTTGCCGGATCGGGATCGAGTCCCACACATACAAAACTATTATTGCGTTGTACTGTATCGCTGTATTTTTCTGAAAAGGACATCCAAATATCTCCACTAAGCAAATGGCGGACCCCTCGTGGGAATCCGCCGTTTTGAAACAAGCGGGCCTATAAGCCGAGTTCTGTCGTCTGGTCTCCCAAACGGATGGTCATTTATCTGGGACGCCGGTTACCCGACACCTCTTGCGGCCTACCCGAGCATAATAGCGAGACGGGCTATCTCTTTGCTCCTATTCGGCCTTGCTCCAAATGGGGTTTACCGTGCCGCGCTCGTCGCCGAGTCGCGCGGTGGGCTCTTACCCCACCGTTTCACCCTTGCCCGTTGCACAAAAATCGCGCTCGTTGGCGGTCTATTCTCTGTGGCACTTTCCATCGGGTCTCCCCGCCTGGGTGTTACCCAGCATCTTGCCCTGTGGAGCTCGGACTTTCCTCATCCCAAAAGGGACGCGACCATCCGGCCCGCTCGTAATATTCTTACTTTTTAGACGTGTCGGCACTGTCTTTTGTTGCAATACCCCGGTTTGCCAACCGATCGGCTTCTTTATTCTGATCTCGACGCACGTGTTTAATCTGAAAGCCATCAAAAGCTCTACTCTGCCTTTGGGCAGTTTGATAAAGCGGCAAAAGTCCCTCACTTTTGACTTTGTAAGTCCCATTCATCTGGCGAACCACGAGTTCGCTGTCGGAAAATACGGTCACCCGATTGGCTTTGAACTCTGCGGCTATGTTGAGGCCCTTGATCAGCGCGCTATACTCTGCGACATTGTTGGTCGCACAGCCGATATATTCACAATATTCTTTGAGAACTTCTCCATCTGCTTCAATGCGAATGCCAATGCCTGCATGCCCGGGATTGCCCCTGGATGCCCCGTCAATAAATAGGGTCAATTCGGTCAAACTTCAGCCTCTTCGTCACTCCACACCAGAAGGCGACCACAATTTTCGCAGCGTATAATGCTGTCGGCGCGTTTCACTTCCACCAGGCGCTGAGGTGATAATTGGCGGTAACAGCCGCCACAGGCCCCTTTGCGAACTGGTACAATGGCAATACCGCCTCTGACAACTCTGCGGATGCGATTGTACATGTTTAAAGGACTGTTTTCCACACCGGGTTCAATGGCTGATCGCTTCTTTTCCCAAGTACGCACATTTTTTTCTACAGAATTGAGTTTGACCGTTAATTCATCGATACGTTTTTGCCGATCTTCTTCAATTTCCTTGTAATAATTTTCGTCTTCGCGAAGTTTTTCCCCAATTTCTTCAACCGTTTCAATGCTTTCCAAAATGGCGGTTTCGTGTTGATCCTTGCGATCGTGGAGGGTGGCGATTTCGAGTTGCAAGGCATCGTATTCTTTGTTGGTCTTTACTTCATAGAGACGGTCTTGATGTTTTTTCAGGTCTTCTTCAATTGCGCTGAGTTCTCTTTCGAGTGCCCGGCGATTTTTTTCCAATTCTTCACTGCGCTGTTGTTGGGCGTCGAGTTGATCGCGTGCATCTTGCAGTTCTGTTTTGAGACTGTTGATTTCTTTCGGGTAATCAATTTGGGATTGGTGCAATGCGTTGATTTCTTTGTCGATTTCTTGAAGTTTCAGCAAATTAACCAAACTCTCTCTCATGCGCGGGCCTCCTCGTGAAGCGTAAAAAGAAAAGGTGCTACCCTGAACAGGTGCACCTTTCTATGGCCGTCTTTACTGCAACTTGAACCTCTTGATCTGTTGACAAGAAGTTTTGGAATGGTGGGCGATACTGGATTTGAACCAGTGACCTCCGGTATGTGAAACCGGCACTCTAACCAACTGAGCTAATCGCCCAATTTCGCAATAATACCGCACAGAACGACCGACCTATTTTTTGATAGTTACAGGAAGTTTACAATGCATTTTAATTAACAAAAGATAGTTTGGGATGTCAAGCCCGATTCGTGAAATCAAACCCTTCCGCATGCCCGCATTTACCCACTTTCTTCCAACAGCACAGTATCGGGCCGCTGACCTATTGATGGTGGAGCCATTAAGCGAACCTGTTGTGCCGTCAAATTTTCATAATCATCGACATTGTAATACGTATTTGCCCACGATGAATGCCCGGGGCTGTATTTATAGAGAAACGCACGCCGCTCATGATCGGCTGTCCACGGCATCGTCCCGTGAACCAACGCCTCTGTAAAAATCAACGCATCCCCCGCGTTCACTTCGGGCTGTACCACATAGTGCGGTACCCGTTCATACTCCCGCACATCCTGTGGAATGCTATTCAAAAAATTGGTCTTGTGTGTGCCGGGAATACAACAAAACCCACCATCGCCTTTGCGCGCCGGCATCGTGAAAAAAGTTACCACCGTCAACCCGGTCCGAATAACACCATCGCGGTATTTGTACCAGTGGTCACCCTCGCGCCCATTATCGCCTCCGTGCAATCGCCCTCGCTGCCCACCTTTTTGCATAAAAATGCTGTAATCGTGGTCAATTCGTACCTTTGGTCCCAAAAATTCCAGCAGATAAGGCATAATCTTCGGGTGATCCAGCAACTTCTGAAAAGGCTTTCCCCACGTTGAGGGCCGTCCCACACTGCGATATTTGCCATCGACCTTTTTCATTTTCTCATCTACAATCGCATTCAGTTCATCAACTTCCCGATCTGAAAGCACGTTCTCAATGACAATGTAGCCATCTAAATCAAATACAAATTTATCTTCAATATCCACCGATAACGGCATGCCTCACTCCTTTGGCAAATACAAACCAATCGAATTTTTAAAAAGATAATAGCCTCAACAACCCGCGTCAATGGAGTTTCTTAAAGTGAGGTTCCATGATACAGAATGCTTTGTTCCTTGCCTATGTCGATAAACTGAAGTATTTTTCAGAATACTGAATAAATTGAAATTGAATAAATAAAACAAAAGGAGCATTGATGCAGAAGGATTATTCTGAAGTCAAAGGTCAACTGCGCAGTCAAGAGTGGTTTAACAACCCGCACAACATGGGCATGACAGCCGTTTATGTCGAACGCTATATGAACTACGGCTGGACGCGCGAAGAACTCCAATCGGGCAAACCCGTTATCGGCATCGCGCAAACGGGCGGCGACCTCACCCCCTGCAATCGCATTCACGTCGAATTGGTCGATCGCGTCAAAGCCGGTATCCGCGACAACGGCGGCATACCCTTTGAATTTCCCGTACACCCCATTGCAGAACAGGGCAAACGACCCACAGCTGCCCTCGACCGCAACCTCGCGTACCTCGGGCTGGTCGAAATCCTGCACGGCTATCCCATCGACGGCGTCGTCCTCACCACCGGATGCGACAAAACCACACCGGCCTGCATCATGGCCGCCTGTACCATGAACCTCCCCTCCATCGTCCTCTCTGGCGGCCCCATGCTCGACGGGCACTGGCGCGGTCATCTGGCCGGATCGGGCACGGTTGTATGGGAAGCCCGCGAACGCTACGCGGCTGGCGAAATCGACTACGACGGATTCATGGATATCGTCACATCATCCTCGCCCAGTGTGGGTCACTGCAACACAATGGGAACCGCCCTATCCATGAACGCATTGGCCGAAGCACTTGGATTATCGCTTACCGGATGTGCGGCCATCCCCGCCCCCTATCGCGCCCGCAAACAAATGGCCTATCGCACGGGCCTGCGCATCGTCGATATGGTCAAAGAAGATCTCACCCCCAACAAGGTCCTCACGCCAGAAGCCTTCCAAAACGCCATTGTCGTCAACTCTGCGCTTGGCGGTTCGACCAATGCGCCGGTTCACATCACCGCCATGGCGCGACACATCGGGCTGGAACTACCGGCAAAAGACTGGCAAACCCATGGTCACCACATCCCCCTGCTCGTCAACTGTCAGCCCGCAGGCGAATACCTCGGCGAAGCCTTTTATCGAGCCGGTGGCGTACCCGCCGTCATGACCGAACTCGTCAAAGCCGGCAAACTCCACACCCATTGCCAGACCGTCACAGGCAAAACCATAGGTGAAAATCTCAAAAACATCGCCATTGAAGACGAGCGCGTCATCAAGCCCTATGACCAACCCCTAAAAGAAAACGCCGGGTTCATTGTACTCAGCGGCAACCTCTTTGAAGCGGGCTTGCTCAAAACCTCTGTAATTGGCGACGACTTCAGCAAAAAATATCTCCAGCGCGAAGGCGATGAAAACGCCTGGGAAGGCACAGCAGTGGTCTTCGACGGCCCCGAAGATTATCACCACCGCATCAACGATCCCGATTTGCCCATCGACGAAAATTCCATGCTCTTCGTGCGCTATTGTGGCCCCGTGGGCTATCCCGGCTCAGCCGAAGTCGTCAACATGCTCCCGCCTGACCGCCTCGTGCAGGCGGGCATTTCCGAACTGCCCTGCATCGGCGACGGACGTCAAAGCGGCACCTCTGCCAGCCCGTCCATACTCAACGCCTCGCCCGAAGCCACAGTGGGCGGTGGCCTTGCCTTTCTCAAAACGGGCGACCGCGTGCGCATCGACCTCAACACATGCACGGCCAATGTCCTCGTCAGCGACCGGGAACTCGCGCAGCGCAAAAAGGACTGGAAACAACCCGATCTGGTCCACCAGACACCCTGGCAGGAAATCTATCGCCAAAGTGTGGGGCAACTCGCCGACGGCGCGTGTTTGGAACTGGCCGTCAAATACCAGAATGTGCGCGACAACACCCCTCGCCATTCGCATTAAACCTACTGCACCGTGATATTCCCAACTCCTGAAGAATACACCGTCCTTGTCCTATCGCTTAAAGTCGGCCTGCTCTGCGTGGTAATAAGCCTGCCCTTTGCCGTATTATTGGGATGGGTGCTGGCGCGCAAAAACTTTCGGGGCAAGCTCATCCTCGACGGCCTGTGTCACCTGCCCCTTGTGTTGCCGCCTGTAGTTGTCGGATATCTACTACTACTCCTGTTGGGACGTCGGGGTTTTCTGGGTCAAATTTTGAGCGACTGGTTTGGTTTGCAGATCGCATTTACCTGGCGAGGTGCTGTATTAGCCGCTGCTGTCGTGGGTTTTCCCCTCATGTTAAGAGCCGTTCGCCTCGCCATAGAAAGTGTTGACCCCCGCCTTGAGCGCGCTGCCCGTACCCTGGGTGCCAATCCGCTCCGCGCCTTTTTCTCCATAACGCTGCGCCTGGCCATCCCGGGCGTACTCGTTGGCTCCCTCCTCACATTTGCCCGTAGCCTCGGCGAATTTGGCGCCACCATCACCTTTGTCTCCAATATTGCCGGCGAAACCCGCACACTCCCACTCGCCATTTTCACGTACATCAACCAGCCCGACGGCGAAGCCGCTGCCGCACGTCTCGTCATGCTTTCCATCATCCTGTCTCTGGGCGCGCTCATCGCCAGCGAGACCATCGCCCGCAAAATGAAAAATTAAAACATCATGCTCACCCTTTGCGTACACAGGCAACTCGCCGAATTTACCCTTGAAATCGATGTGACATGTGCCTATCCCGTCACCGCGGTATTTGGCCCTTCGGGCTGCGGCAAAACCACCCTCCTGAACCTCATAAGCGGCCTGATGCGGCCAGATAGCGGTCAAATAAGCATTGATGACACCATTTTATTCCACGCTGAAAAAGGCATTGACCTGCCGCCAGAAAAGCGACGCATAGGCCATGTATTTCAGGACGATTTACTCTTTCCGCACCTGACCGTGCGCCAGAATCTCCTGTACGGATATCAATTTCTCGCGCCATCAGAACGCAAATTTCATCCCGACACCATTATCGACCTGCTCGAATTAAACACCCTGCTCGACCGCCTCCCAAATCTACTCTCAGGTGGTGAACGCCAGCGCGTCGCCCTGGGACGAGCCATCCTGACTTCTCCCAGACTGCTCATCATGGATGAACCCCTGACCGCGCTCGATCAAGAGCTCAAAGACCGCATCATGCCCTATCTGCGCCACATTCGCACGGATTTGGGCATCCCCATGCTCTACGTCAGCCACGCAATTGGTGAAATTCTGCAACTCACCGGACAGGTCATTGTGCTCAATCGCGGACAAGTACTCGCGCATGGAGACTTCTTTTCTCTCGCTCATCAGCCCGAAATTCTGCCTCTGCTCGAAGCGCACGGCTTTGAAAATGTCCTGCCCGTTGAAGTCATCGCACCCAATCGCGTGCAATACAACAATCAGATCCTCCACATCCCCCCCTGTGATCGCGCATCGGGCACGCAGATCTTTATAGGCATCCGGGCAAACGACATCATTTTATGCCGACAACGACCTGCGGGTTTAAGCATACGCAACGCCCTCTCTGGACGGATTCTCGATATCGTTGAAACACATGGCCGACGCCTCGTGTACATCGACATAGGCAAACGCCTCGCCGCCGAAGTCACGCCCGAAGCCATAGAGGAATTGGCTTTAAAAATCGGCGACCCCGTAATTTGCCTGATAAAAACACACGCCATTCGCATAGGCCCAGATGTCTCTTGAGACCTGCACCATCTCCAAAAAAAATCAAAATTTCTGAAACCCATTTGCAACTTGCACTGTCTATGTATGTGACGTTGGGGAAATTTTTTCTTTCTTTTCGTTCCAAAGTGCATCCAAAGGCATGTAACAGTGAAGATCAATTTTGCAAAAAATTCCGATTTCTTCCTTGACGTAATGAAGTTCTCTAACTATCTTTCTGAACCTGAACATTATTGTTGCAATTCACCAACCTCAAACAGGGAATCCATCGTGTATATCCGTAAACCCGCACCACAGGGCTGAGTCTCCTGGAACGACATCCAGGGTAACACCTTTACACAAGAGATTTTTGTGTTCAACTCACCATTGTTGCCTTCAACTGTCCAATCCAGGATAGCTCGCAATTTCAATAATTGCACGCGCTCTTATTGCGCCTGGGGAGGACTATATGGCTTGTTGAATGCATCAAAAAACACTGCCATCCTCGCCGGATGGCTTTTTTAATGGCCACAGCGCAAACGAGACGCGGTGGCCCTTTTTTTCAAAGGAGGCACTATGATTATTTAACAAACGCTTGGTAAACACAATACCTGGCTCACCATTTCTTCCCTTCATCAGAGAAAGGAGATCTGATATGATGATGTCAGTACAAACAGAAAGGCCCTCACGCGAGTCTTTGGCGGGACGACGTGAGGACCCCAGATCACACCGACAAGTACATGCGGTGTTCCGCATAATTTAGGACAAATTTCCGATAACTGCAAATGGAATCATAAACTTGTGGAGAAAATAGATGCAAACCTGGAAGGATGTATTCCGCAGAAAAGAGGAATTGCAAAATCTGAAAAACATAGGATTCTGCTTTCTGATTGTCGTTATCCTCATCACGGGTTCCTATGCCCTGACGGGGTTGCGCGACATTTTTCAGGTCTCGCTTGCGGAACCTACCGAGTGGGAAATTACCGCAACGCCTGACGATATTGACGAATAGTGATAACCATTCACCAGAGGATTAACCATGCAGTACGCAGAAGAGCGGGACCTGGTGCGTCGCACATTAAATGGCGATGCCGGGGCTTTTAACAGCCTTTACAAACGCCACCACGCCCGGATTCTCGCCACATTAATTGGACGAACCAGAAATCGACACGATGCTGAAGATTTGATGCAAGTGACTTTCTTACGCGCCTATCGCGGTTTGTCCGGGTTCCGTGGGGAGGCTGCGTTTTCAACATGGCTGATGCAAATTGCCCTTAATGTGTGTACCACGCACATGCGATCCAAACAAGCCCGTAGATCGTGGCAGCAAACCATTGAAGATCCACAACTCGGCTATCGAGATAGCTGGGAGCCAGCCAATACAGAGCGTCCCGACGATGCATTGTCTCGAAAAGAATGCCGCGAAATACTCGAAGAAAGCATAGCAGAACTGCCACAGCGATATCGCCATGCCGTGCGATTGCGCTATGTGCAGGATCGATCTTATGCAGAAATTGCCAGAGAACTCGGCGTGCCGATGGGCACCCTGAAAACCTGGCTTCATCGCGCGCGACACCAGTTGCAAGAATCTCTCAATGACACGGAACTTGCGGCAATGTAAAACGTCTTACAACGTGTTAGCGCAATAGCTGTTAAATTTTAACAACAAAGGGAGAAATTCATTTTATGCACTGCGACATTTGCGGGCGTGAAAACGCGCACATCCACAAAATCGACCGCATGTATGGCAAGGGGAAACACACCGTCACCATTCGCAATATTCCCCTTGCGATATGTTCGACCTGTGATGAACGCTATTTTGCGCCTCGCATACACGACAACGCCGAGCAACTGAGTCCAGTACTTCACAAACACTCGGAATCGACCTGTCTTGTATAAACAAGCAGCTTAAAAAAGCCGCCGGTACATCTATCGGCGGCTTTTTTGTGTTCATTTTCGGACACCACTGTATCAAAATCGGACACTTGACCTCATAATTAAATTTTTATGAGGCCAGCTATTTTTTATTTTTTGCCAATATCCCAAATTTTTTAAATAATTAAGTGGATTATTATCAACATTTTAAAAAAATAAAGAGAAATATAGTCTAAAAAATTTACTTGAATTATCGATCTCCAAAAAAATTTGGCACGATTTTCGCTAAATTAAAACACAAACAATCTTTCCAATTATCAAAGGAGGTCCCATGCTCAAAAATTACCTGACCATAGCCCTGCGAAATCTGGTACGCTACAAAACATACACCGCGATCAATGCCCTCGGCCTGGCAACGGGCATTGCGTTTTGCCTCCTCACATTTCTCTACGTGCGGCACGAATGGACTTATGATCAATTTCACGAAAAATCCGATCGCATTTTCCGACTCGGCATGTCTGGTGGAATGTTTGGCGGAAGAGACAATACCATACATGTCCGACTATCGGATCAAATTGGACCACTCATGCGAGATAACATCCCGCAATTCGCCCACGTTGTGCGGATCCATGAAGGCCCAGGCACTATATCTCACGGCAACAACACCTTTGAAGTGAAATCTCTGTTTACCGACGAAGACTTTTTTCAATTATTCACGTTTCCACTCATTCACGGCGATTCCAAAACCGCACTCGCAAATCCAAACAATCTTGTCTTAACGCAAAGTGCGGCAAAAAAATATTTCGGACAAACCAATGTTGTGGGACAGGAAATCAGCATCCGCGACAAAATCTGGAACGAGGAAGAGAAGACTTTTGTAATCGCGGGTATCGCACAGGATCCTCCTGAAAATTCCAGCATTCAATTCGATCTGATTTTTTCTCAAGCAAGCCGTCCTCCTTCTAAAAATAAAGTAACGTCATTTATCATGACACCAGACGGCAAAACCGAACGCAAAGAAATTGCCCCGCCCGTCTTTTCGAGGGGAAGAAATGTCACCTATATACAACTAATTGACAACGTGCAAATGTCAGACTTAGCTCCTGTCCTGAATGCATTTGTTGAAGCAAACAAAACGCCAACTCCTGTAAGCAGGGCCAAGTCTAAGCCCAGATTTTTTGAACAGGACTTGACCTTGCACTTGCAGCCCATTGCGGATATCCATTTTGATCGCGAAATAACAAATGGACTTTCAACACCGAGCAACCCCGCATATTCCTATATCCTCGCGGGCATTGCCCTATCCGTATTGCTGGTGGCGTGCATCAATTTTACGAACCTCGCCATTGCGCGATCTGCGACCCGAGCGCGAGAGGTGGGTGTGCGCAAAGTGGTCGGGGCGATGCGTTTTCAACTGATGAAACAATTTTGGGGCGAATCTCTGCTGCTCACGGGTGTGGGAATGCTGTTGGGACTTGCGCTAACAGAGTTTTTTCTTTCGACCTTCAATGCTTTGACACAGGTAAATTTAACACTGGATTATCGGCCCTCCCTATCTGGCCTGCTCTTTGGCCTGTCGCTCTTATTGGTTATAGGTCTGGGTTCAGGCATCTATCCAGCACTCGTGCTATCGGGTTTTGACCCCATTGCCGTTTTGAAGAACCGATTCAATATCGGCGGCAGGTCTTGGTCTGGCCGCGTCCTGATCGTTGGTCAGTTCGTCGTTGCAATTTTGTTTCTCATCGCCACCCTTGTAATGTCTCGGCAATTGACATTCTTAAAAGAAAAGAATCTGGGCTTGAATGAGTCGCAGGTCGTGTTGGTAAAACCGAGGATCTCGTTAGAAGATCGTCAGGAACGTTATAGGATATTGCAACTTTTCAAGCGAGAACTCAAACTTCACCTTCAGATCGTAAACGTGACACAATCGCGTTTATTCTCCCACCTGGAAGCGGACTCAGACACCCGCAAAAGCAATATTACATTTCCCAATGGAGAAATCGTGGAAAAAGCCGAAATTTCCGTAGATTACGACTTTTTCGATACACTGGGTATTAATTTATTGGCGGGACGCAACTTTTCGCCAGATTTTGGCACAGATGCAACACAGGCTGTTCTGGTCAATAAAACATTTGTCGAACGCGCGCAATTGGAACAACCATTGAATGCGGCCTTGCCCATGACGAAGATGATGGCTTCTTTTGCGACGGGAGATAGCTTACCAAAAGTTCAGCAAATAAAAGATCCCCAAATTATCGGTGTCGTAGATGACTTTCATCTACGGTCACTGCATCATACTCTACCTCCTTTGGTGATATTTTTAGATGCAGTCGGCTATGCCGACGATTTCCTTGTACGCATTCGCCCAGAACGCATGCCTGAAACGCTCGCCTTTATGGCTGAAAAGTGGCAGTCTATTGCGGGCGATGCACCGTTTGACTACGTCTTCCTCGACGAAAATTTTGATCGCCTCTACCGCGAGGAAGAACGCTGGGGCACCATTGTCCAATACGCCTCTTTCTTCGCGCTCTTTGTCGCCTGCCTCGGAGTCCTCGGCCTCACATCCCTTGCCATTACCCGACGCACCAAAGAAATCGGCATCCGCAAAGTACTCGGCGCATCGAACCATCACATCGTCGCCTTATTGTCCCGGGAATTTGTAGTACTTATTCTCATCGCCAACCTGATCGCCTGGCCCATCGCCCATTACGGCGTCGAACACTGGTTGCGGGATTTTGCCTACCGCATCGATGCAGGTATGGGCCTCTTTATGCTCGGCGGATTACTCGTCTTTTTAACAGCCCTGCTCACCATCGGCGTTCAAGCCCTCAAAGCCGCACAGCGCAATCCCGTTCACGCCCTGCGATATGAATGAGAGAAAATTATTGGGATCTCATTGAGAAATAAGGGCAAATAAGGCGTCATGAGAGAATTGACCATAACCCATTGATTTTATTTTTTTAAAAAAGTTTAATTGTTTTCCATTAAACTGTAAAATTTCCCTTGACACCTGTTCTTTTGTTTAGTATTTTTGTGCATAGAACGTTGAGACATAATCCTTCGACAGGAGGTAATCATGGCAAGCATTGAGATTCAGACCGAGCAGGAAATTAGGGAAATTTTATTGTCCGATTTGAGTCGGGATTTGCTCAAAGTAGCCGATCGCATTCAGGCCGAGATGCCGCATGTGCCTTTTGATGCTATTCGTCCCGAAGCCCTGGCGCGCGTCGAAGCCGCCGAGCAAGCCGTCGATACCCTGGCACGAGATTTGACTCAGGGGCAAGGGGAACTCACCGAGTGGCACGGTGCCCTGACGGATTACGAATCGGCCTGGTTTCAGGTTATTGAGTCTTTAGGCGTCCGCAATAATTAAATCACAACCCATATATTCACGTTTATTTTCGGCGATAAATAACCCATTGTATTGCCGATTTCCACGAAAGCAAAGGAGAGGTAGCAATGTCCCAGCGAGATATGAAAACGAATAACTCAAATATGACTGCGACAGCAGCCCAACCCATCGACCATATCAAGAAGCAGATAGCAGAGTCCGAAGGTTTTCCCATCGAGAAAATCGATGAGTTTGTGGTGTTCATTCAGAATGATCCCTACATCACGTCTGCGGGGTTGCAGTACAAAATGTTGCAAACCTATAAGGCTGGCAAATTCGCAGTACAGGCCGTAATGCCTTCCAAAGAAGAATACGCCCTATTGCGGCGGATGATGGGCTTGAAAGATGAGGAACCGCTGGTGGTAATGCGCGGTGAAGTGTGGGTTGATGGGCTTGCGCGTCCTTTTGTCGATTACGGTACCACAACGCCTAAAAATCTCAAAGGATTTGTGCGGTTTTCAGATTACCCACTCGAAATGGCGACGCGACGCGCCACCAATCGGGCAATGCGTTTGGCTACCGCAACGGGGATGTGTTCCGTCGATGAACTACAGGTAGCCACAGATGCCGCGCAGACCGATGGCAATGTCGAAGCGGCGCACAATACCGCTACGCAAAGTCAGATTGATCTGATCAAAAGTCTGGGACGCAGTCCGCGGCTAACCGAGCGAGAACGCGAGCGATTGAAAACCCAGATTGAAGGTGGATTGGACAAGCGTCAAGCATCTGAACTGATTCACAAAATAAAAGCGAGGTTAGACGCCCGGCGCAAAGCCGATGCACAACCTATTGCGGCTTGATTTTGAGCCGGTTGTAGCGCGCATTCTTTCGTCAGGGGAGAGGGGAAGGATTTAGCGTACAACCGGCACTAAATAAAAAAGCGGGAGCTCTTTGAGAGCCCCGCTTTTTTGTTTTTTACGACGATTAGTGCCCTCTTGTGCTTTCGTTTCCATTTGTGTATCATGGAGCAAATTTACAGACAATCAAAAATGCGATAAAAGGCGTACTGTTATGAAAACGATAATAATGGGAATTTTGTGCATTGCGCTGACTGCAACAGATGGTCTGGCAAAAGATGCTTCGCCAGAGGCCATTGCCGCGGCAGAAAGAGCATATCGTGAAGGGATGAAACACTTTGAGGCAGAAAATCTGGACGCGGCACTTGTATCGTTTCAATCTGCGATTGCCCAGCACGAAAAGTACGCACCCGCCTATGTGGGTCTGGGGCATGTCTATTTGCAACAGGGCGATTTGTCCGAAGCGGAAAAGGCATTTAAGACCGCAGTCTCAAAAAACAAAAAATACGCGCCAGCTTACAATGGATTGGGGCTGGTATATAGCCGCAAAAAGAACGAACTACGTCGGGCAATTGCGTATTTTCGGGATGCAAATCGAGCAGACAAAACGTACTCGGAAGCGCAATATAACCTGGCGCAAACCCTGGAAAATTACGGCAGCAGTGAGACCCTCAAAGCCTATCGCAATGTCTTAAAGATCGATCCCAAACACCCCAATGCAAACTATCGCATAGGCATATTGCTCGACACAGATGGAGAACGCGAAAAAGCCGTGCAAGCGTATCGCGATCAATTAGAAGCAAAACCTGAGCACCTCGGCGCGCGCTTGAATCTGGGCATTGATCTGAAATTGCTCGGGCAATTGCGAGAGGCACTTCAGCACCTGCTCAAAGTTGCAACGGTTGCCAGCGATTTTCAACGTCGCGCCGTATTGGAATTGGCGCAGGTATTTCAAAGGGCAAAGGCATTTGAACAATCAGCGCGATTATTTGAATCCTATATCAAACAGTTGTCCGAAAAAGAGCAAGAAACGTATTGCGATCTGAATCTCGTCGCATCGGGTCCCATTCTCAAGGAATATAACGATACCGAGACACTTCCCCAAAAAAAGCGCGTTTTTAGAACATTCTGGTCGCGCTTAGACCCGGCTCCCGTCACCGAAGCCAATGAACGGTTATTGGAACACTATCGCCGCGTCGCGTATGCGCGTGAATTTTTTGGGACACTTCGATTTCCCTGGGACGCGCGCGGCGAAGCCTATATCCGCTATGGCTCACCCGACCATGTGAGCAATTCGGGCAATATTCAACTGGAGCGAACAAAAAAATTGGTTGACGTAAAAGAGCGGCTCATTCAAAAGGCGGGGCCAGCAGTAGATCGGTTGCTCAGAGCGCGGGCCGACGCGGTCGCATCGAGCATGGTGGGTATGCGCGGGCAATTGCAGCGCACAGGGGACCGAAGCCCCGGCGCACGCGGCGAACGACAGCAAGTAACCAGTGGAACCATTTTGGGATGGCCGGTATATCCGGTGGACGGGATATGGGAATACTGGATCTATGCCGATGTTGGCGATGGCATAGAGGTCGTATTTGAACAGCGCTCAAACCAGGGAGCCTGGGATTATGCCGATATACCCCTCGGCAGGGGGCGGATTGCCAGAATCTGGCAGGACATGCATCCCGAAATCGTCTTGAAACAGGTTGCTGCTATTACACCGATGACATATCGCCCCGACTTTGCAACGGGCGCATTGGATTTTTATCTCGCCTCATCTGCTTTTCGAGGACAAGAAGATCTAACCGCACTCGAAATTTATTACGGTATTCCAACCGCGCAGTTGCACTTTGCAGCCGGGCAAGAAGGCGTGCAGATCGCACAATTAGATCGCGGCATTGTCGTTTACAATCAGGCGGGCGATCCCGTCTATCGCACCAGCCAGGAAATGGTACTACGCGCATCGGGTGAAGCCGATCAGTCGCCTGGCGCATATATGCCGGAGATGGACCGTCTGTTTTTAACACCAGGAAATTATCGCATCTCCGTGCAGGTTCTGGATCGCCGTTCGAGAAAATCACAGGTGTATCACATCAACCGCGTCGTGCCCGAATACGATATAGACGACGAGTTAAAAATCAGCGATGTGGAACTCGCCGCCACCATCAATGTGGCCGACAAGAGCCGGTTCCAAAAGGGCGATATCGAAGTAATTCCCATAGCTTCAAAAGCCTATTTGCCCACGCAACCCGTGTTTATCTATTTTGAAATTTACAACCTAAAACGCAATGCCTTTGGCCAGACCAAATACCGCGTATCTTATGTGGTGCGATCGCGCGATCAAAAGACCATCGGCGCGCGAATTTTGGGTAGTGTGGGCAAAATGCTCGGACAAAAGAGCGAACAGGGCGTTGTCTCAATCGAATACGAGCAGGTGGGAACAGAGACACAAGAGCCGGGATATCTTGAATTGGATATGTCGCGCTCTGAACCGGGCGAAAAAATCGTAGAAATCGCGATTGTAGATGAAACAACAGGTCAGACGGCAACCGCGACAGCGACATTTGTCACTCAATAGCACAGGAGCAAATACAATGCGTATTTACGACATTGAAACCATGCGCACACACGCGCGTGAGATTTTTGATACGGCAGTCAAAGCAGTTGATGCCGAACAGTGCGTACGGCAATTTGTATCGCTGGATGGCGATATTTTGCGCGTGGGCGATCAAAATTATGACTTAAGTGTTTACCGCCGCATTCTGGTCGTGGGCACGGGCAAAGCCTCACCGCAAATGGGCGTAGCTCTGGAAGATATATTGGGTGATCGCATCTCCGATGGATCTATGAATACAAAATACGACCACGCATTGCCCTTAAAACATATCGACATAGTGGAATGCGGCCATCCCGTACCAGATGAATCGGGAGTTGACGGCGTCGGGCGCATGGTGCGCCTGCTGGAAGAAGCGGATGAAAACACACTGGTGATTTGTTTAATTTCCGGTGGCGGCTCGGCACTTGCGCCCGCACCTGCTGAAGGATTAACGCTTGCAGACAAACAAGAGACGACGAGCCTATTGTTAGCCTGTGGTGCAAATATTGTAGAACTCAACGCCATCCGCAAACACCTGTCGCGCCTAAAAGGCGGGGGGTTAGCGCGTGCGGCTTTTCCCGCGACCGTAGTCGCGCTGATGTTATCAGATGTGATTGGCGATCCCATGGATGTCATTGCATCTGGTCCCACGGTGCCGGATACCGCGACATTTAAAACGTGTATGGATATCCTGGACAAATACGAATTGGTCGATAAAATACCCGAAAGTGTTCGGCTGCGACTACAAGCCGGTTTAGCTGGAGATATTGAAGATACGCCCAAGCCCGGCGACGCGGCACTGTCCAGAGTTCAAAATCTCGTGGTGGGCAGCAATGGCCTGGCAGTGGCGGCGGCGAATAACAAAGCGATGGAATTGGGGTATAATACCCTGGTATTATCTACGTGCATTGAGGGCGAGGCGAGAGAAGTCGCTTATGTATATGCGGGTATTGCCAAAGAAATTGTGACATCTGGACAGCCCCTTGCGGCGCCCGCCTGCGTAATTGCTGGCGGAGAAACAACCGTACTGGTGCGCGGAGATGGCAAGGGCGGACGCAATCAAGAGATACCACTCTCTGGCGCGATTCAATTGGCAGGATGGGACAATGTCGTACTGTTTAGCGGAGGCACCGATGGCACCGATGGACCAACCGATGCCGCGGGCGCCGTAGCCGATGGACAAACCATTGCGCGCGCAGAAGCACTGGGACTTTCCGCGATCGCACATTTAAAAAACAATGATTCCTACCACTTTTTTAAACCACTGGACGACCTGATCATCACCGGAGCAACCGGAACCAATGTAGCAGATGTCGCGCTGGTAATGGTCGGAAATGCATAACTTCGGGAAATATGTCTCATGTCCAATTTAACCGAACCCATCCTCAACGAAGTCGAAGTCGATTATTTTCGGCGTCATGGATATATCGTGCGCACCGATTTGCTCACCGATGAGGAGCGCGACGAATTTATCGCCCTATTTGATCGCGACCGCGAGCAATTTGTGTTTCGCTGGCATCCCTATGGCTACCACCAGCAAGCCAATTATGACGCACTCGTCACCACGCCCGAATTTGACCGCGTGATCCGTCATCCAAAAATCCTCGCTGCAATCGAACAACTCATGGGTGGTCCGGTTTGTTTTGGCGAAATAGGTGCGCGTTACATGCACCCTTACGACGGCGAACTACACCGCAGTTGGCACCGCGACCGCCCCCACTGGGACGAGCATCCACTCCGAATGGACTATATCCAACTCATGCTCTACCTCACAGACGTCGGTGCAGACACTCACTGCTTCTCACTCTCCCCCGAATCGGTTTACGAACCCGCGCTCGAAGACAAAGAAGCGCAACTCAAACGCGGCGGCATCACCGATATTCACGGCCCCGCAGGCACGGTCTGTCTCTTCAATGTCGCGGCACTACACACAGCCACCACGCGACCGACGCACCAAGACCGCAAAACCCTGCAAATCTACTACGGACACCGCGACCGCAAATACCTGGCCAATGACTCCGTCATCCCTCCCATCTTCTGGCGCGACCACGAAGACCCCGAAGTGCGCGCCTTTTACGGCAACCTCAACGAAGTCTCCAATATTTACAACAAAGCATTTGGAATCCAGCCCTGACCATGGCTGCAACATCTCCCCAACAAGAACGCATTCCCTCGCGCATCACGGGTCGCTCCGTGTTCTTTGGCGCACTCACCGCCATTGCCCTCAACGTGTACACCGACCACGCCGGGCTGGTGATGGGATCGTCATCCCTGGTCAAATCGCAATACCCCATGGCCATGTTGCTGCCCTTTGTACTCTGGTTATTTGCCAATATCGGTCTCAAAACCTTCTGGCCCAAAGCGGCCCTTTCGGGCACCGAACTGCTGGTCATCTACAGCATGTCCTGGATCGCGGGCGTTATTCCCCTCGAAGGTTGGGCAGCTTATTGGACGAGCACAATGGCCGTGCCCACCTATTATGCGTCACCGGAAAATCGCTGGACCGAAATCATCTTTGACATCTTGCCCTGGTGGACCCTGCCAGATATATCGCCTGCGGTCATTCGTCCTTTCTACGATGGATTGCCTCCCTATGGTTCCATCCCCTGGGTGGGCTGGTTGCAACCCCTATTCTGGTGGACCGCCATCTCATTGGCTGTTTTTACGGCGGGATTGTGCTTGTGTATTCTCTTCCAACGCCAGTGGGAAGACCACGAGCGACTCGCCTTTCCGCTCGCGCAATTTGCCGTAGAACTCACATCTGGCTTTGATCAACCCGGGCGCGTCCCCGATATTTTTCGCAACAAAATTTTCTGGGCGGGATTTTTCACTGTTTTTGGCGTCTTCGCGTGGAATATCCTCGGTTATTTCGCCACCGGCTTGCCGCGCATCAATATCTATGCCGGGTATCTAAGCAAACAAATCGACCTCGCCCGCGACTTTCCACCCATTTACCTTCGCATCTTGCCTCCAGTAGTCGGCCTCACCTACTTTTGCAACCTCGACATCCTCTTCAGTTTTTGGGTTTTGCGCCTCGTCGCCATAGTCAAACTCGGCATTATGGACCGCACGGGTTTCACCCTGGGCCTGGCCAACCAGCAGGCAAAATCATCTGAAATCATCAATCTCGAAAGCCACGGCGCCCTCGTTTTATTGGCACTCTGGTCTGTTTGGGCCGCTCGGGGGCACCTGTCTCGCGTCTGGCAAGCTGTTGTAGAAGGCCGACGGTCTGTTCATAACGACGGCGTTATATCCTACCGTCTGGCGTTTATCGGCTTTGTTCTGGCAACCACCTTCATCATCGGCTGGATGAGTGCAATGGGCCTGTCTATCCCCATTGCACTCTTGCAAACCGCGCTACTCTACACGGCATATTTCACCGTCGCCAAATTCACGGCCGCCAGTGGTTTTCCCCATCTACTACCCATATATGGTAAAGGCGGAGGCATGGTCTATACCTTTACAGGCACTGCCAACTTGACCCCCTCGGACTTTGTGGGTACCGAATTTGTCAACTCCAGCGCCTTCTTTGGCAACACTCGCATTCCCGCATGGCCCGCGCTACCCCACCATCTGAAATTGCACGGCGCAACGCCAAACGCCCGCATGGCCCGTATCGCCGTGCTCGCCTTCACCGCAGGCTTGCTCGCATCCTTCATCTTTATTATCTATCTGGCATACGCCCACGGAGGGCAAAATCTGCACACAGCCCCATTTTCCGGCCGATCAAACTCGGCCTCGGTCCGCCTCTACAGCAACATGACCAACCACATTCTCAACGAACAAAAAACCGTCTTTGATCCATATAAAATGGCCGTATGGTTCATTGGCATCTTTGAAGCGCTAGTACTCATTGGCTTGCGAAGCCGCCTGCCCTGGTGGCCCCTGCACCCGATTGGCCTCGCCTTTCAAAATACCTCTGGCCCAAGAATCTACAGCTTCTCCATTTTTCTCACCTGGGCAGCCAAATCACTTTTCCTGCGTATCGGCGGTATTGCCCTGTACCGCCGTGCAGCACCTTATTTTATTGGCCTGCCAGTGGGCTATGTCACAGGCGTCATCGTTTCGTCTATTGTCGATCTCATCTGGTTTCCAACAGGTGGGCACTGGACACATGGATGGTAGGTCTGGGATTACTACAGAAAGGTTTCTCATGTCCGGACAAAAACACATTCTCATCACAGGTGGTGCGGGCTTTGTCGCTGGCATGTTGCGCCAGTACTGGGGCGCGACCTATCGCCTTCGGCTTGCAGATGTGAACCCGGTTGAAAATCTTGCAGGTCACGAAGAATTTGTCCAGATGGATATTACCAATCTCGACGAATTTCAAGCTGCTTGTCGAGGCATTCATACCGTAATACACCTCGCAGCCGACCGCAGTCCGCGTGCCGACTTTTACGAAACCTTGCTCGACCTCAATATTATTGGCGCATACAACGCCTTTCACGCTGCGCACCTGTGCGGTTGTAAGCGCATTGTTTTTGCCAGTTCTGTCAATGCCGTTTTGGGCTACCCGGGCGATTCCTCCATTGAATGGGATGTACCCGTATTTCCCACCAATGTCTATGGTGCCACCAAATGCTGGGGCGAAGCCCTTGCGCGGGTATATTCCGCAACCCACGGACTGTCCTGCATCTGTGTGCGCCTGGGCGGCCCGAGATGGAATGCCGATGAAATTTACGACCCAGACAAACCCAGCATACTCATCAGCCCCAGAGATACCGCACAACTTTTTCAAAAATGCGTGGAAGCAGATACCGACTTTGCCATTGTACATGGCGTATCTGATCACAAAAAATCCTATCTCGGAATTGATAGCACCAGGAAGGTATTGGGCTACACCCCACAAGATGGCACCGCGCAAAGGCCGTAAACAGAAAGGATGCCCATGGGAAAGGGAAAATTCTCATCGACAAAAACCTATCGCGATTTGCCCTGTGCACATCGCCAGGGATACCACGACGGTCACTGTCGCTTTGTTCACGGATACAACCGCGAGATCACGTTTTATTTTACCTGCGACGAACTCGACGAAAATCACTTTGTCGTCGATTTTAGCAAGCTCAAGAAACTAAAAACGTGGTTAGAGCACATGTTTGACCACACAATGCTCATCAACGAAAATGATCCCGAACGCGAATTTTTTGAAGAAATGCACCGCCGGGAACTGATCGATCTGCGAATTATGCCCAACGTTGGCATGGAAGCGTCATCAAAATTTGTCTTTGATTATGCCGACAAACTCGTGCGCGACATGACCCACAACCGATGCTGGGTCTATAAAGTTGAAACCCGTGAAAACATGAAAAACTCGGGCATATACGAACTCGTAGATGGCTGATCTATACACCTGAACAGTATTTTTTATTTTACTGCACAAAATACTGCACATATTTTTTCTTATAACACAATAAATTGTTAATAAACAAATATTTATTGTGTTATTTTTTTCTTGACTTATGAACAAATGTTCACTATATTCTTGCTCAGCCATAACTGAGGCCAAATCAGACAGATGTTCCACACGCGATATAGGACCTCAGAACACCATAAGGAGGAAACATGATTTCCGAAATGAACCAGCATCGCAGACAGGCTCTTCACAAAGCCCCAGTATGTACCTCACCCTATGCGGGCGATGAACCCTCTTTGGCCTATTACTACAAGGAGATCGAACGACATCCACTGCTCACGCCGGACGAAGAGAAAGCCCTGACAGAGCAAATAGCCCTGGGCAATCTGCCAGGCGCGAGCGCTCGTGTTCGGCGGGCAGGTGAACACGCCCGCGAAAAGCTCATCACCAGCAACCTGCGCTTCGTCATTCACGTTGCCAAAAATTTTGTGAATCAAGGGCTTCCCATGGCCGATCTCATCAATGAAGGCAACATGGGACTGATGACTGCCGCCCGCAAATTCAAACCCGAAAAAGGTTACAAGTTCATCACTTACGCAGTCTGGTGGATCCGACAGAACATCCTCAAAGCCCTTGAAGTCCAAACCCGATCCATCCGGATTCCCGGCAATGTTGTCAACGACCTCAACAAATTGCGCAAAGTTGAAGCTGACCTGACTCAGCACCTCGACCGACAACCCGATGCCGACGAACTCGCCCGAGAAACCGATCTGCCCATCAAAAAAGTCACACACACCCTCGAATCGGCTTACAACACCGTATCGCTGGATACGCCAATGTACGATGAAGCCACAAACTCTGCACCACGCACTGTCACCCTGCAAGAAACTCTGTCAGATCCCCAAACACTGTCTCCAGAAGACGCCTATATTCAAGACACGATGCACAATGATATACACAACGCGCTCGGTGCCTTGCCCGATCGCGATCGGCAAATTCTACATCTCTATTACGGTTTCAGCGACCCGGCAGAACGCACCGAAGTCAGCAGTTCAAAACCCGCGACTTATCAACAAATAGGCAACAAACTGGGGGTGAGTAGAGAACGGGTGCGCCAACTCAAAGAAGAGGCACTCAATCGGCTGCGGCATCCCACCCATAGCAAACGGCTTGCGACCTATTGTAGTTAAAGCGAGGAATAGTACACCGCTCGTCTCAGAAAAAATAGCCCCAGCAAAATCAGAGCGTCGGCGCGACTTGCCGGCGCTCTTTGTGCTTCTAGGGAAGTTGTACACCTCTGTCTTTCTACTTGCGTCTAAAGCCAAAACCTTGCTATTTACAATATCCAAATAAATTTTCTGGAAAGTTGCACACCGCCTATTGGCTCACAGGTAAATCAACTATGAAAATCATCATCCTCTCTACGCTCGGCACACTCATTATGCTCGGCGTGGGTGTGTACATTGTTTTTTATATTTCAGAGCGCGACAAAATTGAAGGAAAATCCTTCTTCCGTCTTGAAAATCGCTGGCTCTACGGATTTTTGGCCTACGCATCTGTCATTGTCGTCACTTTTCTGATCCTGATTTTGCAAACCTCGCTCACCCGCCAGGAGCAAACCCTTGAAAATACCCAGGCGCGGTTCCAGCAAGAACTCACGGCTTTTCGCGAGCGACTCGGCGACCAAACCGACCGTCTTATGGCCCAAATCAATGAAAAAGCGGAACTCACTGGATCTGAAGTCGAGGTGCGCGGCAAGCTATCCAATGAGATTGCACATCACCAACGCACCCGCAAAGAACTCGACGCTACACGCGAACAACTGCGCCTCACACAAAGCGACTTAAATCGGGAAACGCTCGCACACCGCGCCTATCTGGACAGCCTCAACACCGAAAAATCACTTCACGCATCAACCCAAAATCGGCTCAAGCGCGAGGAGGCACAACACGCCAAAAACCGCGAGACATTGCGAAACACCCAACAAAAGCTCGACCGCGCCAACGAGCGACTAAATGTACAAAATCGCCAGATCAAGGCACTGAGAAGCGACCTCAAAAGCGCGCAGGACAACGCCAACAGCGCACGCCAGATGGCCAGCCGCCTCTTACAACAATCCGACGACCAGCAGCGAGCACTCATAATCCTTCAAGCCACCGTCGATTCTCTCTTTTTGAAAGAATTTAAACGCCCCCGAATTCCTTTAGACAAATAGACAAGGAGAAAAATACATCGTGAAACTCAAAATCCTCCTTCCCATCATTGTCCTGATTATCGGTATGCTGGGAGCTTTTGCACTGGTCAAAAGCCGAGAAGTCGTCCAGCCTAAACCAACAGAAGTGCCCCCGCCGCTCGTGCGAGTTCAATCCGTTTATTTTACAGACTTTCAACTCATTATTCCAGCGCAAGGCACGGTTGCCCCGCGCACGCAAACCACACTCGTTTCACAAGTGGCAGGCCAGATCATTAAAGTATCACCAGCATTTGCCAACGGGGGATTTTTTGAAAAAGGCGATGTCCTGCTCACCATTGATCCGCGCGATTACGAAGTCGCGGTTGCACAGGCACAGGTTCAGGTCGCACAGGCCAAATTGCGATTGGCACGCGAAGAAGAAGAAGCCGCAATTGCCCGCGACGAATGGAAACGCCTGGGCAATGGAGATCCAACCGATCTCGTCTTGCGCAAGCCACAAATTGACGAAGCCCGTGCGACCATTGCCGCTGCCGAAGGGGCATTAATGCGCGCCAATCTCAACCTTGAACGCACGCAAATCAGAGCGCCATATCCCGGACGCGTTCGCACCAAAAATGCCGATGTCGGGCAATACGTCAACCCGGGTTCACCGCTCGGCCATATTTATGCCATCGACTATGCCGAAGTGCGCCTGCCCGTGTCCGATGACCAGCTCGCTTATTTGGACCTGCCGCTCTCCTTTCGCAATAATCCCCATCATAATTCAGGCCCCGATGTGCGTTTCCACGCCACATTTGCCGGGCGGGAACACATCTATATGGGACGCATTGTGCGCATTGAAGGTGAAATTGATGCGCGCTCTGGCATGATCGCGCTCGTCGGGCGCGTAGATAACCCATACCGCCAGCGCGATAGCAACACGCCGCCATTCGCTGTGGGTATGTTTGTCACGGCAGAAATCCTGGGCCACCGCGCGGAAAACGTCGTGGTCATCCCGCGCGCTGCACTGCGCGAAAAAAATCGCGTCCTCGTGGTCACGGGCAATCGCCTCTATTATCGAACCATCGACATCTTGCGCGCTGACGCAGAAAAAGTCGTTGTTAAAAGCGGTCTAAAATCGGGTGAGCAACTCTGCGTATCGCCGCTCGATACCGTCGTCGATGGCATGCGCGTGCGCACCGTGCGCACTGGAGGTACACAATGAAAAATGCCATTGAATGGTTTGCCCGAAACAGCGTGGCGGCCAATCTGTTGATGGTATTGATCCTGGGAGGTGGTATTCTTCTCGTATCCCGCATCCGCATGGAAGTCTTCCCAGAGATTTCACAGGATATGATCAATGTCTCCATGATCTATCTAGGGGCTGCTCCCGAAGAAGTCGAAGAAGCCATCTGCATACGCATCGAAGAAGCTGTGCTGGGTCTCGACGGCATTAAGCGCATCACCTCCACGGCATCGGAGAACAGCGGTGTTGTCAACATCGAACTCGAGGCGGGTGCCGATATGCGAAAATTGCTCGACGATGTCAAAGCCCGCGTAGATGCCATCACCACTTTTCCGGTGGAAACGGAAAAACCCGTCATTCGAGAAATCACCAACCGCCGCCAGGTCATCAACGTTGCTATCTCGGGACCGACAGATGAAAAAACCCTCAAAACAATTGGCGAGCAAGTCAGAGACGACATTGCAACCATTCCCGGTATCACACAGGTAGATCTCGTCAGCACACGCCCTTACGAAATCGCTATCGAAGTCTCGGAAAATGACCTGAGGCGTTACGACCTCACCTTTAGCGAAATTGCCATGGCCGTGAGGCGTTTCTCGATCGATCTGCCCGGCGGCGCCATTCGAACACAGGGTGGCGAAATCCTATTGCGCACCAAAGGGCAAGCATATCGAGGCAAAGAATTTGAATCGCTCGTCTTGCGTTCTCGCCCCGATGGCACGTACCTTCGTCTGGGCGATGTCGCCACAGTCATCGACGGGTTTGCAGAAACCGATCAATCTGCTCAATTTGATGCAGAACCCACTGTAATTGTCCAGATTTATCGCGTAGGCGATCAAAATGCTCTGGACATTACCGAAAAAGTCAAAGCCTATATCAATAATACACAACAGCGCATGCCCGATGGCATCAAACTCACCGTCTGGGCAGACTCTTCTCGCATCTTAAATGACCGCCTGGAACTCATGCTGCACAATGGTCAACTGGGTTTTATCCTCGTCTTTATCGCGCTGACGATGTTTCTCCGATTGCGCCTCGCCTTCTGGGTTGCTCTGGGCATTCCCATCTCATTTCTCGGCGCAATCGGCCTGATGCCCTTCTTCGACATCTCCATCAACATGATCTCCCTTTTTGCATTTATCGTGGTGCTCGGCATTGTCGTAGATGATGCGGTCATCGTAGGAGAAAATATCTATCGCCATTACCAAATGGGCAAACGCGGTTTGCGCGCCGCCATTGATGGCGCGCAAGAAGTATATGTTCCCGTCATTTTTGCTATCCTCACATCTATTGCAGCCTTCTCTCCCCTGCTCACCGTTGAAGGGAGCATGGGAAAAATCATGAGACTCATTCCCATGATTGTTATCCTTACCCTCATATTTTCCCTCATCGAATCGCTCTTTATTTTACCAGCACACCTCGCGCACGCCAAAATAGATTTAAAAAAAGACAGCGATCCCCCGCGCAAACGCGCCATTGTCACTCTGTGGCAACGCGTTCAAAATGGCGTGGCCGATGGTTTACTCATCGCTGTTGACCGCTATTATCGTCCCTTTCTCGAATGGGCACTCCAATGGCGGTATCTGACCCTCGCTGGGGGTGTTGCCACGCTCTTTCTCACCGTGGGTCTCGTTGGCGGTGGATGGATCAAGTTCGTCTTTTTTCCCAACGTCGAAGCCGACAGAGTCGCGGCCATGCTCACTATGCCCCAGGGCACACCTGCCGAGGTGACAGAAACCGCAGTGCGCCGCCTGGAGGCGTCAGCGCAGCAACTCCAACGGGAAATCGAAAGCGAGAATTCGGGTTCGGTATTTCGCCATGTCTTCGCATCCGTGGGCGAACAACCCTATCGCGCAGCACAAGGCCCGCCCACCGGGAATGCCGCCTCATTTTCATCAGCACATCTGGGCGAAGTCAATATTGAACTCGTGCCTTCAGAAAATCGCAATATCGGCAGTGAAGAAATTGCCAGACGTTGGCGCGAACTCACTGGCGCTATTCCCGACGCGGTCGAACTGACCTATTCATCCTCGCTATTTTCATCTGGAGAAGCCATCAATATCCAGTTCTCAGGCCCCGACTACGGCGAATTGCGCGAAGTCGCCGAAAAATTCAAAAGCGCGTTGAATGACTATCCCGGTGTCTTTGACATCGCCGATTCATTTCGCCCGGGGAAAGAGGAAGTAAAACTCTCTCTCACCCGACAGGCCGAAACTCTGGGCATCACATTGGCCGACCTCGCACGCCAGGTCAGACAGGCATTTTACGGCGAAGAAGCGCAACGCATTCAGCGCGGGCGCGACGACATCCGCGTGATGGTGCGCTATCCCGAATCAGAGCGTCGGTCTCTGGGTAACCTCGAAGACATGCGCATTCGCACGCCCGGCGGAGGCGAAGTGCCCTTCTCAATCGCCGCGAGTGCCGAACTCGGTCGGGGCTACGCATCCATCCGGCGCGCCGACCGCCAGAGAGTTATCAACGTTACTTCCGATGTCGATATAAGCATCGCCAATGCAAACGAAATCATCGCCGAATGCACCCGCACTGTCTTGCCTCAAATACTGGCAGACCACCCCCGCGTGCGCTACGATTTTGAAGGCCAGCAAAGAGAACAGGCCGAAATGCTACAGGGACTGACCCAAAGCTTTGTTATCGCCTTACTGATCATTTATATTTTGCTCGCCATTCCCTTCAAATCCTATGTCCAACCCCTAATTGTGATGGGGGCCATCCCATTTGGAATCGTCGGCGCAGTCTGGGGGCATGTCGCTCTTGGATTTAATCTCTCTATTCTCTCCGTATTCGGCATCGTTGCACTTACAGGTATCGTCGTCAATGACAGCCTGGTCATGGTCGATTTTATCAACAAACAACGCGAAAAAGGCCACGCACTTTTCGATGCACTCCGAGAAGCTGGCGCTGTGCGTTTCCGCCCCATACTCTTGACCTCAGTCACGACATTTCTCGGCCTCACGCCCCTGCTATTGGAAAAAAGCCTTCAGGCACAATTCCTGGTGCCGATGGCTATATCCCTCGGCTTTGGCGTTCTCTTTGCAACCGTCATCACCCTCTTACTCGTCCCCATCAGCTACAATATTCTCGAAGACATCATCAACGCCTTTTATCGCCTCATCGGGCGCGAACGCCGCGCATTCCGCGCAGATATAAATCGCGCTGCCGATTAATCCCAATTCAAAAGATTGACAAGCTATTTCGATGCGTGTACATTGCGCTCACGACTTATAACGCATATCTCAAAACTGAAAGGATAACCAATGGCTCCCAACATCATCTTTATCCTCACCGATGATCAAGGACCCTGGGCTGCCGGATGTTATGGTAATCCAGAAATCCGCACCCCCAATCTCGACCGCATTGCTGCCACGGGTATTCGCTTCGACAATTTCTTTGTCACCATCCCCGTGTGTTCGCCCAGCCGCGCCTCTTTTCTCACCGGTCGCATACCCTCACAACACGGCGTACACGACTGGATCCGCGAAGGCAACACGGGTCCCGATGCAGCTTCTTATCTCCAGGACGAAATCTGCTATACCGACATCCTATCCGAACACGGCTGGAC